>NZ_JBQCWZ010000003.1:0-91694 GCF_051956895.1 Neisseria sp. P0021.S006 | reverse complement strand
ACATTATTCTGATAACAAGTCAGGATAATAGTCCACAGAGAGGTGGATGAGTGGTTTAAGTCGCACGCCTGGAAAGCGTGTATACGTGAATAGCGTATCGAGGGTTCGAATCCCTTCCTCTCTGCCAGATACTAAAGACACCAGCTAACGGTGTCTTTTTTCATATCCGCCCTTCTTAAAAATATTACACCACACTTTTATTTCTATTACCCTCCAATCATAAACCTGCCACTCATTCTTATCTTATACTAAACCTTAATGATTAAAGGCCGTCTGAAAGTTTTCAGACAGTCTCTTTCTTAAAACCTACCAAATCCCGAACCATTGTTTATCAGACTGCTTTTTATCACCGCTCTGCTGCTCATAATTTTGACGGCGAAATTGCCAAGGTGCTTGCGGATTGTCTTTTTTCCATAAGCCTTTTCGTTTTTCCTTGGCTTGTTTTTGTGCGGCCGAATAGTCAGTGTAAGCGGTTTTACTTTGTTGTTTTTTGGCATAACTTTCATAATGCCATGCGGCGCCATCCCGTATCTGCATTAAATTCAAGTCAATCGTGCCGACAGATACTTGGGCAACTTCGCGCTGGTAGCGGTCAGCTTCAAACACACGGACTTTGACTTTTTTATTCAATGCGGCATCAATCAGATTATCTCGTGATTGCGTACCATAAGCCTGATTGATTTCCGGTGCATCAATATAGGCCATACGGATTTTGTGTTTCCGGCCGTCGCTATCGATAATATGCACGGTATCGCCATCATGGATTTTGATGATTTTTCCGTTGTATGTGTAGGATTGTCGCAATGACTTTTGTTTTTGTTCCGGTTTGGGTTCAGCTTCGGCTTTGGTGTCAGATGTGGCTTTGACGACATTTTCACCCAGCCATTCATTGACCTTTTCCAAACCGATATTGTCGCTTTGTGCCAATGTTGCGGCAACGCTTACCCCTGTACGAATCAACTCGGTATCGCGTGAGCTGTAACCAAGCGCGCCCAAAACGGATAAAACAACGGGCAACCATTTTATAATTTTACTAATTTGCATATTTTGCCAAATTGAAGGCCGTCTGAAAGACCTAATACACTTTCAGACGGCCTTTAAGATTGATTAATCTTCATTAATCCTGACAAGGCAGGATGACTTTTGCGCCTTCTGCCGTACCCAAAACCAACACATCGGCGGCATCGCGGGCAAAAATACCGTTTTCGAGTACGCCGGTGATTTTGTTGATTTCGTCTTCCATTTTCAGGGCTTGGTCGATATTGAGGCCGTGAACATCGACGATTTGGTTGCCATAGAAAGTAGTATAGCCGACACGCAACTCAGGCTGTCCGCCCATGGCAAGCAGTTTGCGCGACACCAGCGAACGGGCATTTTCAACCACTTCTACCGGCAACGGGAATTTACCCAAACGGGAAACATATTTGCTTTCATCGGCAATACAGACAAATTTATCGGATGCACTGGCCACGATTTTTTCGTTCAAATGCGCACCGCCGCCACCTTTAATCATTTGCAGCGCGTGGTTGACTTCGTCTGCGCCGTCAACATAAACCGCCAAACCCATCACTTCATTCAGTGAAACTTCTGGAATTTCATATTTCGCCAAAAGCTCGCTGGATTTTTTAGAAGTAGACACGGCACCCTTAATTTTCTTACCGCTTTTACCCAAAGCTTCGATAAAGAAGTTGATGGTAGAGCCGGTACCGATACCGATGTATTCGTTTTCAGGAACAAATTCCACCGCTTTTTCGGCGGCAATACGTTTGAGTTCGTCTTGAGTTGCCATGTTGTCAGTCCTTCAGTTTGAATAATAAAGTAATTTTAAGCTCTTAGGCTTTAATCAGCAATACTGCCGCTTGCGCTTCAATGGCTTCCATACGCCCCAGATAGCCAAGTTTTTCGTTGGTTTTACCCTTGATGTTCACGCAGTTTTCAGGCAAACCCAAATCTACGGCAATATTGGCGCGCATTGCTGGAATATGCGGCGCAAGTTTTGGCTTTTGCGCAATCACAGTCGTATCGACATTAACCACCTTCCAACCCAATACCTGCACGCTTTGATAAGCCTCGCGCAACAGCACACGGCTGTCTGCATCTTTGAATTCGGCGGCAGTATCAGGAAAATGGCTGCCGATATCGCCCAAACCGGCCGCGCCCAACAGGGCATCGGTAATCGCATGCAAAAGCGCATCGGCATCGGAATGGCCCAGCAAGCCTTTTTCAAACGGAATGTTGACGCCGCCGAGTATCAAATCTCGCCCTTCAACCAACTGATGGACATCGTAGCCCTGTCCGACACGGATATTCATATTGTTTCCTTAAATAATGGGTTTTAATTGTTCAGACGGCCTTGAGCAACAATCTGACAATGTATTCGTCTTGCGGCAGCGTCAATTTTAAATTGCGCGTATCACCCTGCACCAAGCGCGGTCGGATACCCAGTTTTTCAACCGCTGATGCTTCATCCGTAATTTCACTCAAATCATCAACCGATAAGGCTCGATTTAATAAGGCCGTCTGAAAAAGCTGCGGCGTTTGCGCCTGCCATAATCCTGCACGTGCAACGGTTTCATCAATATGATGACTGCCGTCTGCCCGCTTGAGCGTATCGGCCACCGGTATGGCCAGAATGCCGCCTTCATCATTTTCGCCTGCCTCATCAAGCAAACGAGTTAACGCTTCGGCAGGCAGGCAACAGCGCGCAGCATCATGAACCAAGATATTGTCTTGCGCCTCGGCCAAACCTTGCTCCAATAAAACGGACACACCATTGCGTACCGTTTCGGCACGACTTGCACCGCCCACTCGGAAGACACGCACCTTCTCAGATAGGGCCGTCTGAAAAACCGAATCTTCCGGCGAAAGAATAACGGCAATTAAATCTATGCGGGGGTGTTGCTCAAAAATTTCTATGGCATATTGCAATACGGTTTTACCATTGATTTCAACATATTGTTTAGGTTTTCCCGCGCCAAATCGCGCCCCGACACCGGCAGCAGGAATCAAAGCGATATTGCGGCGCATCATGCTGACGCTCCGGCATCGGCCTCATTCGGCGTTTCTGCCTTGCGCCATACACACACTTCGCCCAAATCGTCCAAATATTTTTCATGCGCGGCCAGCTCTTCCGCATTGGCTTTGATGACTTTCAACTGCGACGTACGTTTAGTTTCAGCAATAACGGTTGGTTTGACTTCGCCCTCTTCTTCCGCCTCGCCGCCCATCAGGTCGAACTGCTGACGCGTCATGGCAAGATAGACTTCACCCAAAAGCTCGCAGTCGATTAACGCGCCGTGCAAGACACGTTTGCTGCGGTCAACGGAAAAGCGGTTACACAAGGCATCCAAGCTTGCCTTTTGCCCCGGAAACATTTCACGCGCCATGGCCAGCGTGTCGGTGACTTTACAGCCGAGCTCCTCAATAGAAGGCAAACCCATGCGGCGGAATTCCATATTCAGGAAGCCGACGTCAAACTTAGCATTATGGATGATCAGCTCTGCGCCACGTATAAAGTCGGCAATCTGTTTACCCACTTGGGCAAACGGCGGCGCATTCTTCGCTTCCAATACTTCAATCGTCAAACCATGCACCTTCGCCGCTTCCTCCGGCATATCGCGTTCGGGGTGGACATATAAATGAAGGTTGGAGTCGGTCATTTGGCGATTAATCATTTCCAAGCCGGCAAATTCGACCAGACGGTCGCCGCTTTCAGGATAAAGGCCCGTGGTTTCCGTATCGAGGATAATCTGACGTTGGCTCATGGTTGGTGGTTTCTACAATTATCAAAACGTCCTGAATCATACTGAAGGCCGTCTGAAATGTATAGTCAGCAAAACTTTAGCTGCTTTTCAAATACCCTTTTAACGCTGGATTTGTTCAGACGGCCTTTATTATTTTTTCATCTATTGGCCAGCTATTACTCCAATTTTGAGTAGAAAACCCAATTTCTATAAAATTTTTTAAATTTAATTTCTTTAATAATGAATACCTTACTTATTATTTAAATAATAGGAACAATTATCATTTGCAAATTTAAAAAATCTCCGTATAATACAACCCATCGAAACGAAACAACCGCACCACAGAATGAAAGGAGAAGAAAATGCCCGAAAGTATTTTTAAGCAAGTCTCCCTTGACATTCTGAGACTGCACCAACAAGCCATCCGCTCTTTAATCGCCACCAAATGTTGCGATGAGTGCGAAGTACACGACGCAGTATTCATTACTTTAGATGGCCGCTATTATGTTTGGCTTCCTTGCATGGGCAAATCGCCCCAATCAGAAACCGGCATCCTGCTGATTGAAGATGAAGACGGCAATACACGCTTGAGCTGGGTGGCCGACACACGTGAAGTCAAGCAAAAAGACAGTCTGTACAACCGCGTTGTTTCCGCCCTGCAACGAAAAATGCAGCGCACGAAAAACAAGTTCATCCAGTCGGCAAACGCCCGATTGCTCGAACTCACGCCTCAGCAAGGCCGTCTGACGACAAACAGCGAAGATTTCTCGCTTTCACCACATGACTTGATGAAAGCACTTTATCCGGCAACACATCAAATAGGAGAATTTGCCCTGTAACAGTTTTTGGTAGTGGTTTGTGTTCCTTTTGCGCCCCTTAACATTTTAAAGGGGCGATTTTTTTGCCTCTGCTTTTCAGACGGCCTTAAAACCGGTTTTCCAGTACAATAAAGGCCGTCTGAACATTTCCTACTTTTCAACCATGCAACTGCTCAAATACATCCAATCGCAGGGTCTCGGCAGCCGCAAGCAATGCCAGTGGCTGATAGACAATGACTGTATCGCCATCAACGGCGAAATTCATAATCGTGCAAAAGACGATATCGATCCGTCTCAAGTGCGCACCCTGTCTGTTGACGGCGAAGAGATTGCCGCCGTACCCATGCCCTATTTCTACATTTTGCTTCATAAGCCTGCGGATTACGAAACTTCGCACAAACCCCAGCAATATCCGAGCATCTTCAGCCTTTTTCCCGACCACATGCGCAATATCGATATGCAGGCAGTCGGCCGCTTGGATGCAGACACAACCGGCATTATTCTAATTACCAACGACGGGCAATTTAACCACCGCGTTACTTCGCCCAAACACAAAGTTCCGAAGCTCTACCGCGTTACCTTGAAGCATCCTGCCGACGATACCCTTTGCGCTACGTTGAAAAACGGAGTCCTCCTGCATGACGATAATGAAACCGTCGCTGCCGCCGAAGCAGTGTTGGCCGACCCAAACACATTGATGATGACCATTACCGAGGGCAAATATCATCAGGTCAAGCGCATGGTCGCAGCCGCAGGCAACCGTGTCGAGCAGCTCCACCGTGAACAATTCGGCGACTGGAATATCGACGATTTGGCCGCCGGAGAATGGAAATTCATCCAAATCTAAAAAAATTCCAAAATTTTGAGATATTTTTTTAAACAAAATGGATTTTTAATTTCTTTAAAATCAAACACCTAAACCTTATTATTTTTATTTAACAGAATTTAACACTAGAAGGACTGAACTATTGTATAATTCGCCTGTCTGAGTAACACTTGCTTCGAGAGAAGTGAGTAAGTGAGTAAGACGTTTTCCCCGTAATGTGTTTGGCCATCTATACTTTCCCCTTAGTATAGATGGTTTTTTTTATCTAAAATTTGACAATCAAGCGGGCATGCTTTTAGACGGCCTTTCTCATCTAAAGAAGCCATCATTGCCAAACCCATCTCCACTCATTAACTTGCCATTACTCCTTTTCTCTTTCTCGTCTCTTCCGCATCAATCTGTGCCGTTCCAATTTCAGACAAATCGTTTTATAGAAAGAAAATCTATCGGCTATCCAAGCTAGGGTTACAGGATATTATTAGACAGCCTTAGAGAAAGACCATCTTTGTTGCCGACATATTTGAAAGCACACCTTAGTGCTATCCAATCCCCTCACAACAACCCTTTCCCATATCCCACTTTTCAGACGGCCTTTATCGTTACGGCTCTTTCAATCATTCGTATCGCTTCAGACAAATTCTCTGTTTGCAGGTTTCAATACCAAGCAAACCAGAGAAACCCACTAAAAATTCTTCATTACATGGTTTTTTTAACTAATTTTCTTTTCAGACTTTAGTCAAGATTCGTTAAATCTTTGCGGTAAAATGTTGTCTTTATTTTCATGTATCTGAGTTTTTATGTCTTCCAATCAACCCCGTCAAACTTGGTCCAACCGTTTGACTTACATCCTTACCGTTGCCGGCGCGACTGTCGGTTTCGGCGCAACGTGGCGTTTCCCGTATTTAGTCGGTGAAAACGGCGGCGGCGCATATGTGTTTTTGTTCTGTATCGCCATGTTGGTCATCGGTATTCCGATGATTTTGGTGGAAAACGTCATCGGCCGCCGTAAAGGCGTGAACGCGCTGGATGCGTTTGGCGGCTCGATGAACGGCAAACCTGTTGCCAAAGTTTGGAAAGCGGTCGGTTGGATGGGCCTGCTCGGCGCATTCGGCATCATGGCCTATTACATGGTGCTCGGCGGCTGGGTCATCAGCTACATCGTCAACATCATCGGTGGCAATTTGGACATTTCCAGCCCTGTCAGCGGCGAAATAACGAAAAGCTTCTTTACCGAACACATCGAAAACAGCCCTTGGGAAATTGCGTTTTATACCTTCCTATTTGTGGTTGTGAACCAATGGATTTTGGTCAAAGGCGTCATTGGCGGTATTGAAAAAGCGGCAAAATACCTGATGCCTTTGCTGTTTTTATTCCTGATTGCCATGGTCGTGCGCAACGTTACCCTGCCGGGTGCGATGGAAGGGATTACTTTCTATCTGAAGCCTGATTTCAGCAAAATTACCGCCGAACTTTTCGTCTTCGTTTTGGGGCAAGTATTCTTCGCACTGAGCTTGGGTTTCGGAGTGATGATTACGTTATCCAGCTATCTGGATAAAAACGAAAATCTGGTTCAGACGGCCGTAATTACCGCGATTACCAATACTTTGATTGCCGTGTTGGCTGGCTTTATGATTTTCCCATCCCTCTTCAGCTTTGGCGTTGCCCCTAACTCCGGCCCGACGCTGGTGTTCCAAAGCCTGCCGATCGTGTTCTCCAATATGTGGGCAGGCCCTGTATTTGCAGTGATTTTCTTCTCACTGCTTCTGATTGCCGCGCTGACCACTTCTCTGACCATTTATGAAGTGTTGATTACGACCATTCAGGAGAAAACCAAAATCCGCCGCGCAGCGGCTATTACCATCGTACTGACAGGTATTTTTATCTTCGGCAATATCCCTTCCATCTTGAGCTACGGCCCATGGAAAGATATTTCCGTGTTTGGTAAAAACATTTTCGATGCTTTTGACTATATCAGCGGCAACATCCTGTTTATGCTGACCGCGCTCGGCTCTGCCTTGTTCGTCGGTTTCGTGATGAAAGATGAAGCGAAGGACGAATTGCTCTACAAAGGCAACCATACTACGGTCAATATCTGGTTTGCCTATGTGAAATACCTCGTGCCGTTGGTGATTCTGCTGATTTTCATCAGTAATCTGTTCTGATAAGCAAACATATAAAAAGGCCGTCTGAAATATTCAGACGGCCTTTATTTTAACTACGCTTTATTCTGCCCAGTTTTTCTTCTTACTGGTTTTACCGATACCGGGGTTGAAGCTGTTGGTTGGGTCGAGTTTTTTATAGAACTGTTTCAGCTCGGGCTTGGCTTCATACAGATGACCGACATTATGCTCGGCAGGATATTGCGCACCGCGTTGGTCAAGCAGATGGAGCATTTCATGTTCCAAAGCCATACAGTCGTTGCCTTTTTTAATGATGTAGTCCTGATGGAACACATGACACATAAAATGTCCGTAATACAATTTATGGATGATTTTATTGTCGATTTCGGGCGGCAGTGTTTCAAACCAATCACGATCATCACGACGCAAGGCGATATCGAGTGCAACCAAATCCTCTACTTCATCATCATGTACAGAACGGTAACGGATCGCGGCAGAAGCCACAGCAAAGCGATGCAGCATAGCCGCCTGCGTTTCTTCGGCATTACATTCAAAGAATGCGCCGCCATGGGTTGCAAAATATTCCTTCAAGAAAGCACGCGCTTCTTCTACCCCCTCGCCACCCATTTTTAAAATCAGGTGATGTTCATATTTATCCCGATAGTTGCGCATAGATTTCGGCAAGTGATCGGGCAAAATCTTACTGATCAGTTGCATGAATTTATCAGAGAAGTGTTTTGGTAAGAAACTTATCTTTTTGCTGAATCTATCCACACGGGCCTTCAGATCAAACAGTTTCGGAAGTTGGTGGGTACCGAACGTCTTAATGATATAAAAAGTATCTTTACCATAAACGGCAGCAATATCAAAAGCATGACGATGGATATACTCACCAGAAATAGGCAGGTTTTTAAACTCGCTCAAAGCAGCACGACGAATATCGGTCAGCTCATTAATATCATTTGTACCGATATAGAAAACGGCAGTCTGTTTTTCTTGTGGGAACGTATCCAAGCGTACGGCAAACACCATCAGCTTGCCCGCGCAACCTGATGCTTCGTAGTGACGCGCAGGGTCGGCATTAAAACGGGCGGCAGTCGGTTCATTCACTTGGCGGACATGATCGCAATAAGCATGGTCATGCCCTTTGCCTGCATTTTGAACAATGTCTTTTTTCTGATAATGGAAACCTTGCAGATTGGTCAGAATTTCTTCAGGGGTTTCGCCCAAATCAATGCCCAAATGGTTGACCAGCTCCAGCTTACCCTCTTCGTTGATTTGTGCAAACAGGGCCATTTCCGTATAAGCCGGACCACGCTGTACCAATGCACCGCCGGAGTTATTACATACGCCACCCAATACAGATGCGCCGATACAGGACGAACCAATTACAGAGTGCGGCTCACGGCCTAAAGGTTTCAGCAGCAGCTCCAATTGATTCAAGGTAGAACCGGGCAGGCAGACAACCTGTTCGTTATTGTTAATCGGCTGAATGATGTTCAGACGCATGGTATTCACAATCACAATATCTCGGTCGTAATCATTGCCGTCAGGAGTCGAGCCGCCAGTCAGGCCGGTATTGGCAGCCTGCGTAATCACGATAACATCAGCCTCAACACATGCCTGCAAGATTTGCCACATTTCCAACACCGTACCCGGGCGGACAACTGCCAGCGCCTTGCCTTCGCCAAAACGATAGCCTTGACGGTATTGTTCGGTTTTCGCCGGGTCTGTGATGATGTATTTTTCACCGACGGTTTGCGTCAGCCGGCTGATTAATTGTGTAGCATTCATTGCATACTCCTTGAGAGATTAAAATATTTATTAGATTGCAAGCATTGTAGTAATCCGTTCAATCAAAGTAAAGGCGAAACCCGTTTTTTAAACTCATCTTTTAAATAAACAAAAGGCCGTCTGAAAATTTCAGACGGCCTTTTGTTTTAAGCCTGAATAATCAGATTATTCGGCTGCTTTCTCTTCGCGAGCAGGTGCTTCCAGCAAAGCTTTGATAGACAGGCGTACGCGGCCGCGATCGTCTACTTCCAATGCTTTCACGTTCACAACCTGACCTACTTGCAGATAGTCGCTGACATTGCGTACGCGCTCGTGGGCGATTTGGCTGATGTGTACCAAACCGTCTTTGCCCGGCATCACGCTGACAATCGCACCAACGTTGTTGTCGAGGATTTTAACCACAGTACCTTCGTACACTTTGCCCACTTCCACTTCGGCAGTGATTTCTTCGATACGTTTTTTCGCTGCATCGCCTGCTTCTTGAGTAGTCGCAGCGATAGTGATGGTACCGTCTTCAGCGATGTTGATTTCAGTACCGGTTTCAGCAGTAATCGAACGAATAGTTTCACCGCCTTTACCAATCACATCACGGATTTTGTCTTGGTTGATTTTCATGGTGAACAAACGTGGCGCGTGTGCAGACAGTTCTTGCGGGCCTGCAACGGCGGCTTTCATCTGATCCAAGATGTGCAAACGTGCTTCTTTGGCTTGAGCCAAAGCGATTTGCATGATTTCTTTGGTAATACCTTGGATTTTGATGTCCATTTGCAGCGCGGTCACACCTTCTGTTGTACCGGCTACTTTAAAGTCCATATCGCCCAAATGGTCTTCATCACCCAAGATGTCGGTCAGGACGGCAAATTTGTTGTTGTCCAAAATCAGGCCCATAGCGATACCGGCAACGTGTGCTTTCAAAGGCACACCGGCAGACAACAGGCTCAAGCAGCCGCCGCAGACGGAAGCCATAGAGGAAGAGCCGTTGGATTCGGTAATTTCAGAAACCACGCGCATGGTGTAGCTGAAATCTTCAGGTTCTGGCAATACGGCCAACAACGCACGTTTAGCCAAGCGGCCGTGACCGATTTCACGACGCTTTGGCGCGCCTACGCGACCCACTTCACCGGTAGAGTATGGAGGGAAGTTGTAGTGCAGCATGAAGCGGTCGGTATATTCGCCGGACAGCGCATCAATGATTTGCTCGTCGCGTGAAGTACCCAAAGTTGCAACCGCCAAAGCTTGGGTTTCGCCACGGGTAAACAGTGCAGAACCGTGAGTGCGCGGCAATACGCCGGTTTGAATGTTCAGCGGACGAACAGTGCGGGTGTCGCGACCGTCGATGCGCGGTTGTCCGTCCAAAATTTGGCTGCGGACAACATCGGCTTCCAAATGTTTGAAAATACCTTTGATTTCGTTGGCTGCCAAAGTGTCGGTTTCTTCGGTAATCAACGCTTCTTTCACGGCATTCCAAGCTTCGTCCAATTTGGCAGAACGCGCTTGTTTTTGACGGATTTTGAACGCTTCTTTAATGGTTTCGCCGGCAATTTCGCGTACTTTTGCAACCAATTCTTCATTGGTTTCAGGTGCTTTCCAATCCCAAACTTCCGGGTTAACTTCGTCGGCAAACTCATTGATGGCGTTAATGGCCACTTGCATTTGATCGTGACCGTAAACAACCGCACCCAGCATCACTTCTTCAGACAAGATGTCGGCTTCGGATTCCACCATCAACACGGCTTTAGAAGTACCGGCAACAACCAAGTCCAATTGTGATTTAGCCAATTCGGCTTTAGTCGGGTTCAGAACGTACACGCCGTTTACATAACCCACGCGTGCCGCACCAATCGGACCGGCAAACGGTACACCGCTCAACACCAGCGCGGCAGATGCACCCAGCATTGCAGGAATGTCAGAATCGATTTCAGGGTCAACAGACACCACCATCGCTACGATTTGGATGTCGTGGTAGAAACCTTCAGGGAACAGAGGACGAATCGGACGGTCGATCAGACGGCTGGTCAGGATTTCTTTTTCGCTTTGTTTGCCTTCGCGTTTGAAGAAACCGCCGGGGATTTTACCTGCTGCGTAAGTACGCTCGAGGTAATCGACAGTCAGAGGGAAGAAGTCTTGGCCTTCTTTCACTTCTTTGTTGGTAGTAACGGCAACCAAAACAACAGTGTCGCCCATAGATACTTTAACGGCAGCAGCGGCTTGGCGAGCGATTTCGCCGGTTTCCAAAGTAACGGTTTGATTACCGTATTGGAAGGTCTTAACGTGTTTATTGAACATCATTGTTCCTTTCAAAATACCGCACTGCTAAAACACTAATAATGCACACTAAAATCCGAATGTGCATAGTTAGGGTTTCAGACCGTGCGGCAGGTTATAAACAAGCTTTCAGACGGCCTTTTCGGACGCTGAAAACAACTTTCAATTATAAAGGCAACTATCCTTAAAATCCAGTATTGATACAATAAAAAGGCCGTCTGAAACATATCCTTTTCAGACGGCCTTCAAACTTAAAAATCAATCCTGAGTCAGCAAAGTCAATGCTTCCTGATATTTTTCGACTGTTTTCTGAATTACATCGGCAGGCACTTTAGGCGCAGGCGCTTTTTTGTTCCAACCGCTTTGCTCCAGCCAGTCGCGGACAAACTGTTTGTCAAAAGACGGCGGATTGGTGCCGACTTTGTATTGATCGGCAGGCCAAAAACGGCTGGAATCAGGCGTCAACACTTCGTCCATCAAAGTCAACGTACCTTCTTCATCCAAACCAAATTCAAATTTAGTGTCGCAAATAATGATACCGCGGGATTTGGCATATTCGGCCGCTTCCGTATAAAGCTGAATCGCTTTGGCACGTACTTCCGCCGCCAATTCTTTGCCGATAATGCGTTCGCATTCTTCAAAGCTGATGTTTTCATCATGATCGCCGACTGCGGCTTTGGTTGACGGCGTAAAAATTACTTCGGGCAACTGCTGCGCTTCCTGCATACCTTCAGGCAGTTGAATACCGCAGACAGAACCGGTTTTTTGATAATCTTTCCAACCGCTACCTGCCAGATAACCGCGCACAATGGCCTCCACTTTCACCGGAGTGAGTTTTTTAGCCACGACGGCGCGTTTCTCCAAAGCTTTGGCTTCGTTTTCAGGCAAAACATCGTAAACCGTTTGGCCGGTAAAATGGTTAGGCATGATATGAGCCAGTTTTTTAAACCAAAAATTGGAAATCTGCGTCAGAATCTCCCCTTTACCCGGAATCGGATCATCCAAAATCACATCGAATGCAGACAGACGGTCGGAAGCAACCATCAACATACGTTTATCGTCAATTTCGTACAAATCGCGGACTTTGCCGGAGTAGATTTTTTTCAAGCTGATTTCAGACATTTCAGGTATCTCTTTGGTAAACAGAAGAATTTGGTATTTTAGCCCAATTTAGCATCTTTCGTCAGATTGTTTACAAAATAAAGGCCGTCTGAAACCTTATAGCTCGGTTTCAGACGGCCTTAGCCTTTGATTTTAGGGACAAACCCTAAAAACCATCATCCTATCAGATGGCAGGAGCCTGAGTCTGATCTTGGATTTGGTTCACAGCAGACAGAGAGTAGTAGTCGCCGTGGCCGGTTACTTGGTAAGTGCTACCGTCAGCAAACTTGAAGTTTTCAACTTTGTGATCGTTACCGGTAAACCAGTCATCGATGGTGATGCTGTCGTTAGTACCAACAGAAACAGTCAAGTTAGCACCTGATTTGCTCAGCAATACGTCAGAAGCTGCAACGCCTTTACCGAACAACAAGGTGTCATTACCGCTTTCTTCACGGATAGTGTCGTGACCGTAACCTTTGTCGAAGAAGTAAGTATCGTTACCGGTACCGCCGATCAGGATGTCGTTGCCGACGCCGCCGTCGAGGTAGTCGTTACCGTCTTTACCCACCAGGCAGTCGTCGCCAGCCAAACCGTACAGATGGTTGTCGCCGCCGTTGCCTTCGATGTTGTTGTTCAAAGAGTTACCGGTACCGTTCAGGTTTTGCATACCTTGCAAAATCAGGTTTTCAACGTGATCGGTCAAGGTGTAGTCAATAACGGTACGGACAGTATCGATACCGGCGTGTGCATTGCCGTACTCGATAACTTGGTCGTTAACGTTGTCAACGAAGTAAACGTCGTTACCGTCGCCACCGCGCATGATGTCCGCGCCGGAACCACCGTTCAGGTAGTCGTTACCGGCACCGCCTTGCAGGTAGTCTTTACCTTCTTCACCGTACAGAGAGTCACCGTCGGCATCACCGTAAATGGTGTCGTTACCAGCACCGGCGTAGATTACGTCTGTGCCGTTGCCACCGTAGATGATGTCTTCGCAAGCAGTACCGTAAATGGTATCTTTAGCATCAGTACCGCGGATAACGTTGCCGTCTTTGCAGTCTTCAGCTCGGATGACATTACCTGGGTTTTTGTCTTCGTGACCGTATGAGTTGTTTTGGTTATGGTCGTCAACACAGTCTTTGCAGTCTGGCTCTGGCTTAGGCTCAGGTTTTGGTTCTGGCTTAGGCTCAGGTTTTGGCTCTGGCTTAGGTTCTGGTTTAGGCTCAGGTTTTGGTTCTGGCTTAGGCTCAGGTTTTGGTTGTGGTTTTGGTTCTGGTTGCGGTTCTGGCTGTGGCTCAGGCTTAGGCTCAGGTTTTGGTTGAGGCTTAGGCTGAGGTTTAGGTTGTGGTTTTGGACATGGGATCGGTTTGATTGGATCGCAGTTGTAAGGTGGGCAAACCGGAACACATTTGTAGTTAGGAGTTTTTGCCGGTGGGCAGAAAGCCGCAATAGCAGAAACCAGACCGGTTACCGCGTTAACTACTGACACGCCGACGCTGGCAATGCTAGCGATGCTGCCGATAGAAACAGAAGATTTTGCTGCAGGAGCGCAGTAGTAAGAAGAGTAGGAAGCCTTAGGCGCGGGTGCGCAGTAAGAACTAACCAGGGGTCTAGTATAATACCCCCCGTAACAGTATGCCATAATAATTACTCCCAAAAGTTAATAAAATATTGGGTTGACGGAACGAGCAAATCCGCCCTTGCCCAATTATTATTTTAGTAATATTTTGCAAAATATTTACTCAAAAATATCAAACGGTAGAATTTGCCGATAAAAGGACGGAGTTTGGCCTATTTTTAAATTCCATTCTCCTAGCAACAATAAAAACATTAACATTGATTCACACTCTCTCAAACAGCATAGATCCTTTATCTATCTTGTTAAAAGCTGAATTTTAACTATAGTTATAGTAAACAAACATAATACCGATAAGTAGTTATTATTATGGATAGATAATATCGACAATTTACCCAAATACAGCTACATCCGCATTTTGTTCTACGCCAATAATGTGAATTTGTCGTATTTACACTATAATGACACGAACACCTATTTAACAGCTATCAGAGGAGATACTCAACCATGCGTACTTTATTGACCGGAGCCAAAGGCCAGCTTGCCCGTTGTCTGCGCGACCGCCTGCCCGAAGATTGGGAACTGATTGCTACCGATTCGACTTCGCTGGACATTACCGATACCGAAGCCGTGCATCACATGATCAAAAACTTCCAACCAGATGCCATCGTTAATGCCGCAGCTTACACTGCCGTCGATAAAGCAGAAGAAAACGCTGAAGCTGCTTTTGCCGTCAACGCAACCGCTGTTCACAACCTGGCCGCAGCCGCCCGCGCCGCACACGCCCGCTTTATCCATATTTCCACTGATTATGTATTCGACGGCGAAGGCAAACGCCCTTACCGCGAAACCGACTACACCAATCCACGCAGCACTTACGGTCAATCCAAAGTAGCAGGCGAGCTTTTGGCTTTAGCCGCGCATCCTGAAAGCACTATTGTCCGTACTTCATGGCTGTTTAGCGAATACGGCAGCAATTTCGTCAAAACCATGCTGCGCCTTGCCAAAGAACGCGATTCCCTCTCTGTCGTTCACGACCAAACCGGCTGTCCGACTTATGCAGGCGACTTGGCACGCGCCATTATCGAATTATTACAACAACCCACCTCTCCACGCGGCATCTTCCATTACTGTGGCAATAAATCGGCAACATGGTACGAATTTACCAAAGCCATCTTTCAGACGGCCCACCAATTAGACGACAACTTCCGCATTCCGGAACTGAACGCAATTACCACTGATCAATACCCCCTGCCCGCACCACGTCCGGCATACAGCATCATGGATTGCTCACGCCTAGAGACCGAATTTGGTATCAAACCGTCCGACTGGCAAAAAGCCCTGCGCGAAATTCTCCGCAAAATCGACTAATAAGCTGATTCATCTATATCAAGGCCGTCTGAAAACATATTTTCAGACGGCCTCTTTGTTTCTTTTATATCAAATGCTTTATCTATCCAGTCTGTCATTTGAAAAGTGCTACAATAGCCGTTTATTTTATTTTTCAGACGGCCTGACAATATGTGCAACCATCATCCCAAACATTCACACGATAATGACACCATCCGCATCCGCGGCGCGCGTACACATAATTTGAAAAATGTCGATTTGGACATTCCGCGCCACAAGCTCGTGGTGGTAACAGGATTGTCAGGCAGCGGCAAATCGTCGCTGGCGTTTGATACTTTATATGCCGAAGGCCAACGCCGTTATGTTGAAAGCCTTTCCGCCTATGCTCGTCAATTTTTGCAGATGATGGACAAACCCGATGTCGATTTGATCGAAGGCCTCTCGCCCGCAATTTCCATCGAGCAAAAATCCACCAGCCACAACCCGCGTTCCACCGTCGGCACGGTAACAGAAATCCACGACTACCTGCGCCTTTTATACGCCCGCGTCGGCACGCCGTATTGCCCCGAACACAACTTGCCGCTATCCAGCCAGACCGTGTCGCAGATGGTCGATGCCGTGTTGAAACTGCCGGAAGACACACGCGTAATGATTCTTGCGCCGGCGGTGCGCGAGCGTAAGGGCGAGTTTGTCGATTTCTTTGCCGACTTGCAGGCTCAGGGCTTTGCGCGTGTACGCGTGGACGACGAGGTCTATCAGCTTGACGAAGTACCGAAGCTGGAAAAAAACATCAAACACAATATCGACGTGGTCATCGACCGCGTGAAAGTGAAGGCGGACATCAAGCAGCGGCTGGCGGAAAGTTTTGAAACTGCATTACGCCACGGCAACGAGCGCGCGCTGGCAATGGAGATGGAAAGCGGCGAAGAACATTGGTTCTCCGCGCGTTTTGCCTGTCCCGTATGCTCATACAGCCTACCCGAATTAGAGCCGCGCCTGTTTTCCTTCAACAACCCGATGGGTTCCTGCCCGACTTGCGACGGCTTGGGCAACACCAACTTTTTCGACTCCGAAAAAGTGGTCGCCCATCCCGAATTATCCTTAGCCGCAGGCGCGATTGACGGCTGGGACAAACGCAACCAATTCTATTTCCAAATGATTCAATCGCTGGCGCATCATTATAAATTTGATGTCAACGCCGCTTGGGAAACCCTACCGGAAAAAGTCAGAAAAGTTGTCTTGCACGGTTCGGGTAAAGAAGTCATCGACTTCACCTACCTGTCCGAACGCGGCACCACCTTCAACCGCAGCCACGCCTTCGAAGGCATCATTCCCAATCTCGAACGCCGCTACCGCGAAACCGACAGCGAAACCGTGCGCGAAAAACTGCGCGAATACCAAAACCACCGCGCCTGCCCGAGCTGCGGCGGCGCACGTTTGCGCAAAGAAGCGCGCTACGTTTACGTCAGCGGCGAACCGTTGCACGAAGTTTCCGCCTGGCCGCTGACCGAAACCCACCAATTCTTTGAAACGCTGGATTTGGACGGCAACAAAAAACAAATCGCCGAAAAAATCCTCAAAGAAATCACCGAGCGGCTCGGCTTCCTGATCAACGTCGGACTGGATTACCTGAATCTCTCCCGCTCCGCCGAAACCCTTTCCGGTGGCGAAGCCCAGCGCATCCGCCTCGCCAGTCAAATCGGCAGCGGACTGACCGGCGTAATGTACGTTTTGGACGAACCCTCCATCGGCCTGCACCAGCGCGACAACGACCGCCTGCTCGCCACACTCAAACGCCTGCGCGATTTGGGCAACAGCGTTATTGTGGTCGAACACGACGAAGACGCCATCCGCGAAGCCGATTTTGTCGTCGATATGGGTCCCGGCGCAGGCGAACACGGCGGCAACGTACTGATTGCCGATACCCCCGAAAACGTCGCCAAATGCGAGCAATCCATTACCGGACAATACCTCAGCGGTAAAAAATCCATTGCCGTGCCGTCTGAACGCACGCCCGTCAATCCCGACCGAATGCTCGTCCTCAAGGGCGCGCGCGGCAACAACCTCAAAAACGTTACCCTCGAACTGCCGCTCGGTTTGATTACCTGCATCACCGGCGTATCCGGCAGCGGCAAATCCACCCTGATTAACGACACCCTCGCCAAAATCACCGCCCGCGAACTCAACCGCGCCCAAGAAGAACCCGCCCCATACGACGACATCCATGGCCTCGAACACCTCGACAAAGTCATCAACGTCGACCAATCCCCCATCGGCCGCACCCCGCGTTCCAACCCCGCCACCTACACCGGCCTGTTCACCCCCATCCGCGAACTCTTCGCCGGTGTACCTCTCTCGCGCGAACGCGGCTACAACGTCGGCAGATTCTCCTTCAACGTCAAAGGCGGCCGCTGCGAAGCCTGCCAAGGCGACGGCGTCATCAAAGTCGAAATGCACTTCCTGCCCGACGTGTACGTCCCCTGCGAAGTCTGCCACGGCAAACGCTACAACCGCGAAACGCTCGAAATCCAATACAAAGGCAAAAACATCAGCCAAGTCCTCGACATGACCGTTGAAGAAGCCCGCGAATTTTTCGACGCCGTTCCCACCGTATCGCGCAAACTGCAAACTCTGATGGACGTAGGCCTCGGTTACATCCGCCTCGGCCAATCCGCCACGACCCTCTCCGGCGGCGAAGCCCAACGCGTCAAACTCGCCTTGGAACTCTCCAAACGCGACACCGGCAGAACGCTCTACATCCTCGACGAACCCACCACCGGCCTGCACTTCGCCGACATCGCCCTATTGCTGGAAGTCATAGGTCGTCTGAAAGGCAAAGGCAACTCGATAGTGATTATCGAGCATAATCTGGATGTGATTAAAACAGCGGATTGGATTGTGGATTTGGGGCCGGAAGGCGGCGATGGTGGTGGTAAAATTATCGCTTCAGGTAGCCCTGAGGAAGTGGCGAGGGTTAAGGGAAGTTATACTGGAAAGTATTTGAAGACAGTTTTATAAAGGAAAATAGCAATGTCTTTTGATAATGATTTTTATAGAGATGAAATTTCTGATATTCAAGATAGCATTAAAGCTCAAGATGCTAAAATTGGTATTCTATGTGTGATTTGCTTTCTGCCAATTAGCCAAGCAACAAACTCTGCTGAGCTAATCACTAAAATATTACAACATTCTTGCTTCGGAAAAATACTAATATTTATCATTGGATTATCTTGGTTTTTATCTATTGGCTCATTATTTTTTGCTCTGTATCCAAGATTTAAGAAAAAGCATCCTACTCTTGCAGAGAAAGAAACGAAAGATCATAATGTTCAACAATTAGAAATTGAATTAAATAACTTATACGATATATTAAAAATTAAAATATCTGCTATTAAAATAGCCTTATGGGCTATTTCATTATTTTGCTTATTATGTCTCCTTGCCATTATATTTTCGATTTAAGGGATGAAAATGACTAGCTATATGAATGATTTTCAGAGAGAAATGATACAAGATTTAATTAATAAACAATTAGATATTGCTGATCAATTTTGGAAAGAAAGTGGATCAAATTTGGAAAATGAAGAATCTAAAAGGCGTGAGCTTGCTTTTGAAAGCCTTAATAAGTCTGAAAGTATAGTTTGTGATAGTGCAGAACCCCTTGATACTAGGTTACCGGGGGTCCCTAAAATTCCTGAATACAAAAGTAGAAATGAAGAATTAATTGCACTAGTTGCTGACATGCGAGACTCAACTAAACATGCAAAAACCCAAATTAATGTACAAGGACAACCTTTTAGTCCTTTGCGCAGAATTTTTCTAGAAACATCAGCCTTATTACCAGCTATAGAAAAAACTATAAACTTTGAAAATGGGGAAGTCACAGAATATCTAGGAGATGGGGTTTTAGGTTTCTTTCAGTTGACAGGAGAAGATGAGGATATTTATAAAGTTAATAGAACAGCTCAAAGGATTATCTTTGATGTCAGAGAATTAGTAAATAATTCAATATCTAACAGATACGGGTTACCTAAAGAAATTCATATAGGTGTTGGATTAGCAAAAAGTCATACTATCATACATGCAATTGGTTTAGATAATAAGAAACATGTAAAAGCGTTTGGTAGTTGCGTATATGATGCAACAAAATTATCATCTGGCCGTAATAAAATTGGTGTTTCTCCTGAAATTCGAAAGATGTGGCCACAAGGAAGGGGAGGTCAGATTCGTTTTAGACCTAAAAACTTCCTAAATATTTTTTCAGGATTTGAAATTACAAATTCAAATGAATAATTATATAAGCAAGCCGTAGCCTGCATACTCAACCGACCGCGTGCGTGGCTGCACCACACACCCTACCTGTGAATTACACGGAACTTCAAAACCAGCGCGTAGGGTGTGTGCGGTACGCACGCACGCGGTTGTTTGATTGATGGCTTTCTGTTGTAAATTAAACTTAGTTAAAACTAACGCTTTCAGACGGCATGAAAAATGGCCGTCTGAAAATTGAAAATATTTCATCTAAAATAACTCTCCTAACTCACAAAACAAAAAACGGATTCCAAATCATTGGAATCCGTTTTTCTGTAAAGCTTAGCCGTATTATTTAGCTTCTTCTTTAGCGTCTTCAGCAGCTTCTTTGGCATCTTCCGCTGCGTCTTTTGCTTCTTCTTTAGCCTCTTCAGCGGCATCTTTGGCTTCTTCGGCTTTTTCTTCAGGAGTTTCTGCAGCAGGAACGCCTTTCAAAGCGTCCAAAGAAGTTTTACAAGTTGCATCACGTTGGTCTGCAGGCAGGTTTTTCAACGCCTCTTTGGTTTGTTCGAAAGATTTTTGCATCATGTCTTTGGTTGCGGCATCTACGTCTTTAGTTGCTTCGGCAAATGCTTTTTCGTACTCGTCACAAACGGCAGAAGAAGATGAGCCTGAACCGCCGCCGCATGCTGACAGGGACAGAGCAGCCAACAAAGCTGCCAATAAAGCTGATGTTTTCATGTGTCTCTCGCTTTTTTTGAATTTGGGTTAAAGGATGTTATATGTTAATTCATTATATTACAGTGTCAAGCATTGTTGTTTAATTTAATTAAAATCATGCAGCTGAAAGAATCAATCTATCTAAAACATGCTAAAGGCCGTCTGAAATTTCAGACGGCCTTTGCTTTTTTTAAGTAATCCTTTTTTCAATGATTACGCCGCTTTACGGTGATAATGTCTGAGCGCATGCTCTTTGCGCCGTCCGCTTGAGAAGGCGGATACTCGCTTCAGATACCCGATGACGCGGGTGCCGTAGTCGATGTCGTGCGAGCCGCAGGCTGAACAGGCGTGCAGGGTGCGTTTATCGATATGGCCGCATTCGTTGCAGATGGTGATGCGCACGTTCACGCAGAAGTAGTTGCAGCCGGTTTGCGCGGCGATGTCCAAGAGCGAGCGGTAGCCGGATTCGGGCAGGGCTTCGTCAAGGTTCAGGTGCAGCGCGGAGCCGCCGTCGAGCCAGTCCACCAGTTCTTTGCCGTGCAGCAGGAATTTGTCGAGCGCGTTGATTTCTTCGTCTTCGACGACGTAGAAATAGGAGTTGTAGCATTCACGGCTGACTTTATAGCCGTCGGCTTTGTCCCATTTGGCGTTTTTCACGCCGAGGTTTTCGGCGGGGACGAACTCAGTGTTGAACTTCACGCCGTAGTGTTTGCTGGCGGCTTGATTGGCTTCAAATATGGTTTTCAGACGGCCTTGGACAAAGTTGATGTAGTCATCGTTGTAGCCGACTTTAATGCCTTGCGATTCGGCGGCTTCCGCCATGCCGTTGATGCCGATGGTGAGGAACTGTTTGTCCAGCGTGATGAAGCCTGCATCGTAAACGGGCAACATGCCGGCGGCTTGGTATTCTTCCATCAGTTTGCGGTAGGCGTATTGGTATTTGTGGATTTTGGCCACTTCGGCGGCAAGGTCGCGCCCGTCTTGCTCCAATCGGTTCATATTGATGGTGATGACGTTGATGGAACCGGTCGCCACGCCGCCTGCGCCGAGGGTATAGCTGAAAGTGCGGTCTTCGATGGCGTTACGCAGACGGCAGCAGGAAGCCAACGAGTCGGGGTTGTCGGAAAGATAGACGAAGAAGGAATTGCCTTCCGCCAACTCTTTCGCCATTTCGTCAGCGAACACGGTGTCTTTGCATTTGCCGCTGTCGGTCAGCATCGCAGCGGTCACGACGGGAAAAGTCAAAACGGCTTTGCTGCGCTCTTGATTAAACCATTTGAGGAAGAAGTTTTGCAGCTTCGCCACGCTCGCCCATACCGGTTTGCTGAAATCGGGAAAGACGAAATCGCCGAACATCGCGTCAAAATAGTATTGATCGTAAACGGAAATGTTCCAAAATACGCTCTGATAGCCGCGTGCGGCGGCGGGCTGGTTGATGCTGTACACCACCTGCTGCATATGGTTGGCAATTTCTTTGCCATGGGTTTCCAAATAATCGTCGCCGTAGTCTTTGCGGGCAAAGTAGTCAAAATAGGTCAGAAATTCCACCGTCGCCACCGCGCCGGCAAATTGCGCGCTAATGGCAAACACAAGATTGATAAACGAGCCGCAAAATGATGCCAAATGTTGTGGCGCTTTGGATTCGCCGCCGAGTTTGCTTAAGCCGTCGAGCAGGAAAGGATACAGCGTAACCGACACACAATAAGGCTTGAGGCTGGTTTCGTCGTGCACATAAATCTCATGCGCCTCAATCTGGCGGATGTATTCGTCGGCGACGGATTGGTCGAAAATTTCGGCGATTTTGCGCGATACTTGGGCGCGGTTAATCTGCACGAAAAAGTCTTTCATGATTTCCGCTTCCATCGTGGCGATGTTTTTCTGGGTAACGTTGGCATTGGCGTCTATTTTCGAGCCGTCCGCCGCGTTTTGCGCGCTGATGTAGTCGCGCATGAATTGTAGTTTTCCGTTTAACTGTTCGGGATGCAGCCGAATCATGTTAATTCTCCTGTATGGTTTGGATGATTTATTAAACAATGACGGTTGGGCCGTCTGAAACATCGCTGTCAGCGAATACAATAAATTCAATTTAAATCAGTGCAATACAGCATTGAGCTAAATTGAAGCCACTGGAAAAACTTTAGGCGCAGGTTTGTCTTTGATAAACAATCGGTTCAACACTTCGCCCGTACGCAAATCGATAAACTTCTGGTTGGTGGTCGGGCTGTCCAAGCCGCCCAGTTCCATCTGCCAGCGGCCGGTTTTCAGATACGTCAGATAAGGCAGGATGCCGTCTGAAACCGCCTCCAGCTCCTCACGCTCCAGGCCTGTGTACAAACAGGCTTTCAAACCCGCCTGTGTCACGATGCCCAACATTTTCTGCAAGGCTTCCGGCTGCCATTCTCCGCCCATAAACAACACGCATGTGATCAATCCGTGATAGCGTTTCAGACGGCCTTTTAAATAATCCTCGGTCAATTCCGTGCCGATGCCCTCTTTCCACGTATCGGCACTATGACAGCCTTTACAACGCAGCGGACAACCGGAAAACAGAAACGCCAGCGACACTTCGCCCGGCACTTCCTGCCATACAATTTGCTCGATTGTAAATTTCAAACCGCTCATTGCAATGCCATAAAACACAATATATGGTGTGCATTAAAACACAATACTACTAGATATGGTATTTTATTTAACAATCCATCTTTATTTTGTAATAGCTTTTTATAATTTGATAGATTGTAAATTTCAATAATTACATCTACATGGCTCCATTGATAAAGGCCGTCTGAAAACAATTTCAGTATATTAATATAAAAAAAGAAAAGCAAACTCCGTTATAACAAAGACGGTTTTAACAAATAAAAAAAGGCCGTCTGAAATCATCTTTCAGACGGCCTCTATTTCAGGTTTTAGCCCCGATTCGAGCCTTTAACCATATCCATCAAAAACAATCGGCAATCCAAATTACCGTTAAACAGCGGAATCTTACGCTTCGGAGAAAGGCGCATAAATTTCGGCATATCTCGATCGCCGGTAAACATTCCGGCAAGCCAGCCTGCGTAATGCTGTTTCAACCATGTGCCCAGTTGCGGATAAAGCGCCTGTAAAGCCTGAATTTCTGCAAGGCGCACGCCATAAGGTGGATTGGAAATCATAATGCCGTGTTCGCCGTTCGGTCGCGCAGCCTGCGCATCTTGCACGTCAAAGCGGATGAAATTATCCACTTCGGCGGCTTGGGCATTGGCCAATGCGGCACGAATCATATAACGGTCGTTGTCGCTGCCGGAAATTGGCGCGGCGGCCGGTTTGATTTGTTTTTCAGCCTCACGGCGCAGGGCTTGCCATTTTTCTTTGTCGAAGTTTTGCAGTTTTTCAAAACCGAAACGACGCATCAAGCCCGGCGCACGGTGTGTCGCAATCCATGCTGCCTCAATGGCAATCGTGCCACTGCCGCAAAACGGGTCTTGGAAAGGCTGCGTACCGTCATAGCCTGCCAAAAGCAGCAAACCTGCCGCCAAGTTCTCTCTCAATGGCGCTTCGCCGGTATCCTGACGATAGCCGCGTTTGAAGAGTGCTTCGCCGGAAGTATCGATAAAGATTTCCACGTTGCGCTCATCGATAAAGGCATGAATGCGGATATCGGGGTTGATTTTACCCACGCTCGGACGCGCATCATAAATATCGCGGAATGCATCGCAGACGGCATCTTTGATTTTCAAACCGACAAAATCCAAGCTTTTCACATTGGCGCGCTTGCCTTCGACTTTGACTTTAAAGGTCTGCTCCAGCTTAAACCAACCCGTCCAATGCAGATTTCGTGCGAGTTTGTAGATATCGTGTTCGTTGCGATAACCGCCTTTAGTCAAACGCAGTAAAACACGGCTGGCAACGCGCGAATGCAGGTTGATGCAATACACCTGCTCCATCGTGCCTTTACATGCCACACCGCCGTCAACAGCACGTATATCCTGACATGCCATGCTTTCGAGTTCTTGCGTCAAAGGCGCTTCCAAACCGCGAGGACAAGTGATAAAAAGTGAATAAACCGTCATATAAAACCTTTCCGGGTAGGGCTATCCGAACCACTCGGATAACAAATAAAAACAATATTATAGCCGAAAACCAAAAGGCCGTCTGAAACTTCAGACGGCCTTTGAATAAAGCTTGCTTAGTGCTCCAAACTATCGGTTTCCACCTTAACCGCTTTATCGGTTTTATCCTCCGGCAAAACCAAGTTCAACAATACTGCCATAATACCGCCTGCGGAAATTGAGTTTTGGAACAATACCGGCAGGTTTTTGAACACTTCCGGCTCAAATGCCACGCCCAAACCCAAACCGACAGAAGTCGCCGCGATAACTGCTTCACGACGGCGAATACCGTGGCTGACCAAAATCCGCACGCCGGCAATCGCAATCAGGCCAAACATCAACACCATCGCGCCACCCAAAACAGGACTCGGAATCGTAGTAAACGCGCGGCCGATGACGGGGAACAAACCCAACAATACCAAAATCGCCGCAATATATTTGCCCACATGACGCGAAGCCACGCCGGTCATTTGAATCACGCCGTTATTTTGCGCAAACGTGGTTAAAGGCAAAGAGCCCAACGCAGTCGCAATTACAGAAACCAAACCATCTGCCAATACGCCACCGCGCAGACGTTTGGTGTATTCCTCACCCTCAATCGGCTGCTCGGAGACCATCGCAGTCGCCGTCAAATCGCCCACTGCTTCAAATACGCTCAACAGGAAAATCGCACCGGCAACGATAAACGCGTGCCAATCAAATGCGAAACCATATTTAAACGGAACAGGCAGGGTAATCAGCGGCAGGTTTTGCAGGGCGGAAAAATCTACTTTGCCCAAAAACAGCGCAACAATATAACCGACAATCAAACCCACCGCGATGCCGCTCATACGCAGCAATGGGTTTTTCAAGCAGTTGAAAACCAATACAATCAGCAACACCAGCGATGCCAGACCTAAGTTTTCCATCGAACCGAACGTACCGTCTGCTTTCGCACCGAAGCCGCCGCCAAAGTCAGTAATGCCGACATGCACCAAGCTCAAGCCGATCAACATGACGACCACGCCGCTTACAGTCGGCGTAATCACTTTTTTCAGATAAGGCAAAAGCCAAGCGGAGAAGCACACCAAAAACGCGCCAACAAAGGACACGCCCAAGAGCGTTGAAATCATCACATCTTTAGTCAAGCCGCCCTCTTTCATACCGGTACCGAGCGCAATCATCACGGTAACAAAAGAGAAGTTGACCGACTGAATCGACAACATACCCGAACCGACCGGCCCGAAACGGTTAACCTGCAAATAAGTGCCGACACCTGAAGCCACCATCGCCATCGACACCAAATAAGCCGTCATTTCAACCGGCAGCTCCAACGCCCCGCCGACAATCAATGCCGGAGTAATCATCGGGACAAAAATC
Organism: Neisseria sp. P0021.S006; assembly: GCF_051956895.1. Taxonomy (NCBI): domain Bacteria; kingdom Pseudomonadati; phylum Pseudomonadota; class Betaproteobacteria; order Neisseriales; family Neisseriaceae; genus Neisseria; species Neisseria sp. P0021.S006. The sequence continues at coordinate 65,683 of NZ_JBQCWZ010000003.1, read as the reverse complement.
GCCAGAAGGTGCGTAACCGCACTCAACAACGCATTCCCAAACGGCGGCTTGTCTTCCAAACCATAAACCAAATCAAGCGATTCCGCCTGTTTTTCAGTCATTCCGGCCATGTTGAACCTTCTCTCAAGAATCGTTAAAAAATATTAAGATGCGTATTTTAACCAATTTGAAATGTATCAGCAAATTCAAAACCATCAGGCCGTCTGAAAGTTCCGCCCAGCCGTTTTCAGACGGCCTCAAACCGCCTTAACACATTTTAATTCTTGACATCATTTTTCTACCTAAAAACAAACAAACCAATGATTTAAAAATGTATTATTCATTAAGATAATGACAAGTCACCATTAAACAGCAAAGCCTCATAGCGGATATGTTTCACACAAACAACAAAGTAAGCTACAATCCACTGCATAATTCACCCACACCATAAAATTAAAGGTTTCCGTATGTTAAAAGGCAGTCTGGTTGCCCTGATTACTCCGATGAATCAAGACGGCAGCATCAACTACGAACAACTTCACGACTTAATCGACTGGCACATTGAAAACGGCACCGACGGTATCGTCGCAGTCGGCACCACCGGCGAGTCAGCCACCCTGCCTGTCGAAGAACATTTGGCCGTTATTGAAGCCACTGTCAAACACGTCAACAAGCGCGTTCCCGTTATCGCCGGTACAGGCGCCAACAATACTGTCGAAGCCATCGCCCTTTCCAAAGCCGCCGAGCAAGCCGGTGCGGACTACACCTTATCTGTTGTTCCCTACTACAACAAACCTTCGCAAGAAGGCATTTACCAACATTTCAAAGCCATCGCCGAAGCCACTTCGATTCCGATGGTTATCTATAATGTTCCCGGCCGTACCGTCGTCAGCATGAGCAACGACACTATTTTGCGTTTGGCCGAGATTCCGAATATCGTCGGCGTGAAAGAAGCCAGCGGCAATATCGGTAACAACATCGAATTGATCAACAGCGTTCCTGAAGGTTTTGCAGTATTCTCCGGCGATGACCCTACCGGCCTGCCTTTCATGCTGTGTGGCGGTCATGGCGTGGTAACCGTTGCAGCCAACGTTGCACCGAAACTCTTTGCCGATATGTGCCGAGCCGCCCTTGAGGGCGATATTGCGACCGCCCGTCGTCTAAACGAGCAACTTATCCCAATTTATAACACCATGTTCTGCGAGCCCAGCCCGGCCGCGCCCAAATGGGGCCTGAGCTTATTGGGCAAATGCGAACCCCATGTTCGCCTGCCTTTGGTAGCACTGACCGAAGCCGGTCAAGCCAAAGTCCGAGCCGCTCTGGAAAAATCAGGACAAATCTGATCCGGAAATAAGGCCGTCTGAATCCCAAACACCCTTTTTCAGACGGCCTCCCTGTTAAGAACTCCATCCACAGGAAAACAAGATGACCTATATTAAACCCATCGTAGTAGCCCTCGCCCTGATTAGCATGACTGCCTGTTCCGGCAGCAAAAAAGAACAACCCAAACTCGACTATCAAAGTCAATCTCACCGCCTAGTCAAACTGGAAGTACCACCTGATTTGAACAACCCAGACCAAGGCAACCTCTATCAATTACCGGCAGGCAGCGGCGCCGTCCGCGCCAGCGATTTCAACAAACGCCGCACCCAAGCCGTACAGCAGCCTGCAAATGCAGAAGTCTTGAAATCCGTTAAAGGCGTACGCCTTGAGCGTGACGGCAACCAACGCTGGTTGGTTGTCGAAGGCAAATCGCCTCGCGAAATTTGGCCTTTGCTGAAAGTGTTCTGGCAAGAAAACGGTTTCGACATCAAATCTGAAGAACCGGCCATCGGCCAAATGGAAACCGAGTGGGCTGAAAACCGAGCCAAAATCCCTCAAGACAGCCTGCGCCGTCTGCTGGATAAAGTCGGCTTGGGCGGCATCTACTCTACCAGCGAACGCGACAAGTTCATCATCCGCATCGAACAAGGTAAAAACGGTTCGACCGACATCTTCTTCGCCCACAAAGGCATGAAAGAAGTTTATGCCGACCGTAAAAAAGACACTACGATGTGGCAGCCAAGCGAGAGCGACCCTAACCTCGAAGCCGCATTCCTCGCCCGCTTTATGCAATATTTGGGCGTTGACGGTCAGCAAGCCGAACAAGCTCTGACCCAAAGCGTTGCCGCCCGCAGCAATGCTTCTGAATTGGCGCGTGTGGACAATGGCACTCTGTTGCTGGCAGGCGATTACGGCCGCAACTGGCGCCGTACCGCCCTTGCGCTTGACCGCATCGGCCTGACTGTTATCGGTCAAAATGCCGAACGCCGCGCCTTCTTGGTTCAACAAGCGCCAACCGAAGGCGAAGCAGTTGCCAATAAAAAACCGGGCCTGTTCAAACGCGTATTTGGCAAAGGCAAAGCAGAAGCGCCAAAAACGTACCCTGAAATCATCGTGTATGTTGAGCCTATCAACAATGGCGCACGCCTCCATCTGTTGAACAAAGACGGCAGCCCATACAAAGGCAGCGATGCCTCCACATTGTTGAGCCGCCTGCACACAGAATTGCGTTAATCAGTTATTCAAATTAAGGCCGTCTGAAATATTCAGACGGCCTTTTTAACGAATCCGGCATGGTTTCAAATTCCCAATCTGACGTTATAATCAGAACATTTTTCCCCCTTACCCAAGCTGCCATGACCCGACAAAAAGCCTATCTGCTCCTGACCGCCCTGTTTACCCTGATGTTTATCGTACTGATTCTGTTGGGCGCTTATCTTCTAAGCATTCACAGCAAACAATTTGCCGTTGCCACCTTTCTGTTTGCCTTTGCCGCCGTTTTTGCCCAAATCGGCAGCCTTGCCCTTTACATCCGCCACAAAGCACGCGCACAAATTGCTCGTATGCAGCAAACCGAAAACCATTAAGGAAAAACCATGTTTGAAAAAATCGTCCTTGCCAGTGGCAACGCAGGCAAACTCAAAGAATTTTCCCGCCTCTTTGCCGACTTAAACATCGAAGTCCTGCCGCAATCGCAGTTCAATACGCCCGAATGTCCCGAACCGTACCATACCTTTGTTGAAAATGCCCTGGCTAAAGCACGTCATGCCGCCAAATACAGCGGCTTACCGGCACTTGCCGACGACTCCGGCATCTGCACCAACGCCTTAAACGGCGCACCCGGCATTTTCTCCGCACGTTATGCAGGCGAAAACCCTAAATCCGATGCCGCAAACAACGCCAAACTCTCTGCCGATCTTGCCGATAAAGACGATAAAAGCTGCTACTACGTCTGCGTACTCGTCCTCGTCCGCCACGAAAACGACCCGCAACCCATTATCGCCGAAGGCATCTGGCGCGGACAATGGCAGGCAGAAGCAGCCGGCACAAACGGCTTCGGCTACGACCCGCATTTCTATCTGGCCGAACACGGTTGCACCGCTGCCGAGCTTGATCCTGAAATCAAAAATGCCGAAAGCCACCGCGCCCAAGCTTTGCGTGAATTGTTAAGAAAAATCGAATCCTTATAAATCAATAACAGGCCGTCTGAAACCTTCAGACGGCCTACCTCACATTCATTCCCATGCCCAAACCCTCGCCTGAAGAATTGGCAGCCTTTGCAAAACACGTCGCTGCCTTCATCCCAACCACACCTGACGAACTTCTGCAACTCATTGATAGTCAAGAAACTGCTATCGTCTTTTTAGGCAAACCAAGCTGTTCATACTGTCGCCGTTTTGTTGCAAAACTATTTACCGTTTCCTTAAACAAGCAGCTTACTATCCGCTTTACAGACAGCAGCAACAAAGCAGCTTTAAAGACTTTTCGTGAACAACACGGCATCAAAACTGTTCCCGCATTACTCAACATCTCACAAGGCAAAATAAAATTTGTCTGCAATTCCAAATTATCAGAAGAAGAAATTGAAGCTTTTTTGAGCGCTTAGACTGCGCAAATTTCCTACTGATTACTTTCCCGGCCGACATTTCAGTTAAAATAACGGCCTAAAAATTTCAGACGGCCTTGAGCCTCAACACATACCATGACCCAAATCACTTTCCAACGCCCCGGCCAGCTAACCGCCCTGCCTCCTTTATCACTCTATATCCATATTCCTTGGTGCATCAAAAAATGTCCATATTGCGACTTCAATTCCCACAGCCTGAAAAACGGCCTGCCGGAAGAAGCCTATATCGATGCCCTATTAACCGACTTGCAGCTTGAGTTACCCAATATTTGGGGCAGACCGATAGAAACGATATTCTTCGGCGGCGGCACACCCAGCCTGTTTCAAGCGGAATCAATTGACCGTTTGTTAAGTGGCGTGCGTTCGCTGTTGCGCTTGCAACCCGAAGCGGAAATTACTTTAGAAGCGAACCCCGGCACATTTGAAATTGAGAAGTTTCAAGGATTTAAAGACGCAGGTATTACGCGCCTATCTATCGGCGTACAAAGTTTTAACGACGATATGCTTGCTCGATTGGGACGCGTTCACAACGGCAAAGAAGCACTGACAGCCATTGATACTGCATTGAAATTATTTGATAAAGTCAATATTGATTTGATGTATGCCCTGCCAAACCAAACGGTTCAGACGGCCCTAAACGATGTGCAAACCGCTATTGCAACAGGCGTATCGCATATCAGCGCATATCATCTGACAATGGAACCGAACACGCCTTTCGGTCATACGCCGCCAAAAGGATTACCGCAAGATGAAGCGGCGTTGGATATTGAAGATGCTGTACACGGTGCATTAGAAAGCGCAGGCTTTATCCACTACGAAACATCGGCTTTTGCAAAACCTGGTATGCAGTGCCGCCATAATTTGAACTACTGGCAGTTTGGCGATTACTTAGGCATAGGTGCAGGCGCACACGGCAAAATTTCCTATCCCGACCGTATCGAGCGAACTGTCCGCCGTCGCCATCCCAACGACTATCTTGCCGCTATGCAGGGCAATCCGCATGAAGCAGTTGAGCACAAAACCGTTGCTTCCGAAGACCTTCCATTCGAGTTCATGATGAACGCCCTGCGCCTGACCGATGGCGTACCTGCTGCAATGTTGCAGGAACGTACCGGCGTCCCCACTGCAAAAATCATGGCTCAAATCGAAACCGCCAGACAAAAAGGCCTGCTTGAATCAGATCCGACCGTGTTCCGCCCGACCGAGCAAGGCCGTTTGTTCTTAAACGACTTGTTACAGTGTTTTTTATAAGTGCTTTTTTACAACAGTTAAAACATTTTTAGATTTGCTTAATTTACGACAAGAAAATACAATCTGAATAATTGTTGGGAACGACCAACCCCGGCGATTATCCACTACTCCTAATCCTACATTAAGGACAAAACAATGAAAAAAGTTCTGGTAACACTGATTGCTCTTTCCCTGCCTACATTTGCATTGGCTGATGCAACCAAAGGTTTTTATGTTCAAGCTGATGCTGGTTATTCTACTGTTAAGATTAAAGACAACTCTGGTGAAGAGGAATTCTCTGATAAAGCAAAAGGCTTTAGCCCTCGTCTATCTGCTGGTTATGATTTTGGTGACTTCCGTGTTGCAGCAGACTATACACATCATAAATCTATTGAAAGAGGTGAATACGAGGATGACAGTCACTTATATTACAAACTGAAATTTCAAAGTATTGGCGTTTCAGCAATCTATGACTTCAATACTAATACACCTGTTAAGCCCTACGTTGGTGCTCGTTTAGGTATTAATCGCGTTTCATTAAATTCTGATGAAGCCGACCCTGGTTTTCACTATACAGAACATTCACGAAAAACCAAAATGGGTATTGGTGCATTGGCTGGTGTAAGCTACGAAGTAACGCCTAATGTTGCTTTAGATGCTGGCTATCGCTACAACTATTGGGGCAATTTTGAAGAGACCAAAATTCAATCCCACGAAGTATCTGCCGGTGTACGCGTAAAATTCTAATTTTTAAATATTTGGTATAAAGCAACGATCGCTTCATACATCAAGTAACAAAAGGCCGTTTGAAACCTATTTCTCAGGATTTCAGACGGCCTTTAAGTTTTTTAAATATGTCTAACTTTTTGCTGCTTTTATTTTTTCTGCAAACCACAGTGCCGCAGCCGTACCTGCCATATCGGCAATGCCGTCCGCGATCGAACCTTGGCGCGTAGCAGTCAGAAATGCCTGAGCCAGCTCGCTTCCTATGGCAAACAATAAAGCGGCAAACAGAATGCCTTTATAGGGAATAGTCCTATTGTCTTGAATAAATATTTTTGCACACAACCATGCCTGACCGAAGAACAGCCCGAAATGGCCGACTTTATCAAAATGAGGGAATGGTGGAGCGCTATTGCCGCCCTCTTTGAAAAGTAAGGCATAAATGGCGGCGGCAAACCAAATCAAGGCAGCGACAGTAAATTTGTTTAACGGCAAGGCTTTCATTTATCGGCCTCTTCATCCAACCATGTTTGGCAGATATCTGCCAAGCGGACAAATTTCCCACCCCGCGCCTTCAAAATATCACGCCATTGTGCCACTTCTTCTGCATCCGGGGCATCTTCAATACTGCATTCGTAAAGGCAGAAGTCTAATGTTTCGCCAACAATGCCTGGGGCTTCGGTCTGCATAAGACTGGTCAGTTCGTTCATATTTACTGTTTCTTTGATTCGTTTATCACTAGTCAGATCACACTGCCTGTTTTCAGGCCGTCTGAACATGATGTGCAAGGCTGCCCGTTTGGTTTGGTTTGGGTACGCTACTTACTGTGTAAAAAACGTGTTGCTTCTTCCCATTCGCCATTCAACACGGCCGGCAATCCTTGCAGGGATTTGGCGATGGAATCATCAATTTGCTGTCTGTGTTCCGCCGACGGTTTATTCAACACATAACCGACAACCAGATTACGGTCGCCCGGATGATCAATACCCAAGCGCAGGCGGTAGAAATTAGGCGTACCCAAGCGAGCCTGAATGTCTTTGAGGCCGTTGTGTCCGCCGTTGCCGCCGCCAAGTTTGAATTTGATACGGCCGCATGGAATATCCAGCTCGTCATGAACCACCAAGATTTCCTCCGGCTTGATTTTGTAAAACTGAGCCAAAGCGGCTACTGCCTGACCGGAGCGGTTCATAAAGGTCATGGGTTTGAGCAGCCAAACATCACCATCAGGCGTAGTGGCGCGCGCTACTTCGCCGTAAAATTTCTTTTCGTCTTTAAAATTGACTTTCCATTTCCATGCCAGTTCGTCCAACAGCCAAAAGCCGACATTGTGGCGCGTTTGTTCGTATTCTTGGCCTGGATTGCCCAAACCGACAATTAATTTAATTTTCAAGCTCATTACTGTTCTTTCAGTTTGACAGGCCGTCTGAAAAAGTTTCAGACGGCCTTTGATTTATTCTTGCCCAGCGCGTTTACGTCGCGCTTCTTTCGGATCAATCAACAATGGGCGATAAACCTCAATCCGATCGCCATCGCGCAACGCTGTTTCGTCTTTCACAGCCTTGCCGAAAATACCCAAAGGCGCTTGCTGTAAATCCAATTCCGGAAACTCTATCTCCAAACCGCTTTGTCGGGCAGCTTCGCGTACGGTTGTTCCTTCGGCAACGGTCATACCCTTCAACACTTGCCTATCGGCCAGTCCGTAAACAATTTCAATCTCAAGCATAGCGGCGGTCGGCCTCTTTAATAAAAGCATCCACCAGCGTGCCGGCGAGATGGCCGAATACCGGGGAAATCATGGCAGAGAGTACGGCATTGGAGAAATCGTATTCTAATCTGAATTCGACTTTGCACATATCATCGCCCAAGTCGATAAATTTCCAAGTGCCGCGCAGGGTTTTAAACGGCCCTTCGAGCAAATCCATGCGGATTTCCTGCCCCGGGATATTGTGGTTGTGCGTCGCAAATGACTGCTTGACGCGCATATAGTCCATAAACAGGCGCGCTTTTAGCTCATTGCCTTTACGTTCGATGACTTCGGTCTTGCTGTACCACGGCAAAAATTTTGGATAGTCCTCAACTTTGTCCACCAGCTCAAACATTTCCTTAGCGCTATGCAGCACCAATACGTTTTTCTCGACTTTTTTCATGTTGGTTGTAGACCTTGTTTTTGAATATTCGGGGTTCAGACGGCATGATTTAGAAAAATATCTGCCCTACTTTGGGACAAAACTCCCAATTTAAACCGCTTCTCCATTTTGTTTCGCTTCCAGCCATTCCCAGCGTTCCAGCTTTTCCAAAAGCGACATCTCGATTTCTTCAGCCCTGCTTTGCAATGCACCTGCTTTTTCGTAATCTTTGAAAATTTCAGGATCGGAAAGCTGGGTATTGATTTCAGCCTGCTCGGTTTCCAAAGCGGCGATTTCATCAGGCAGGGCATCGAGTTCACGCTGTTCTTTGTAGGAAAGTTTGACCGTGCGGTTGGCTTTAGGTTTGATTTTTTCAGGCTCGGCAGCCGCTTTAGGCGCAGAGGCCGTCTGAATTTTCTCTTCCCGCGATTTTGCGTCGATATAGTCCTGATAGCCGCCGATGTATTCTTTCAGACGGCCTTGTCCTTCGAAAACAATGCTTTGGGTAATCACATTATCCAAGAACATACGGTCATGCGAGACAAGGAATACCGTGCCTTGATAATCGCGCAGTAGGTCTTCAAGCAGCTCTTGGGTATCAATGTCCAAGTCGTTGGTCGGTTCGTCCAAGACCAGGATATTGGCGGGGCGGGTGAAGAGTTTTGCCAGCAGGAGGCGGTTGCGTTCACCGCCGGAAAGCGATGAGACGGGACTTTGTGCGCGAGCTGGATGGAACAGGAAATCTTCCAAATAGCTCATCACATGCTTTTTCTTACCACCGACTTCAACGTAATCGTTGCCCTGTCCGAGCGTGTAAAACACAGTGTCGTTTTCATTCAACGCGCTGCGGAACTGGTCGAAATAAGCAACTTCCTGTTTACTGCCGATACGGATTCTGCCGTAGGTCGGCTGCAATTCGCCCAAAATCAGCTTGAGGAAGGTGGTTTTGCCGATGCCGTTTGGACCGATTAAGCCGATTTTGTCGCCGCGCTGCAAGATGGCGGAGAATTTGTCCATGATGACTTTGTCACCATAGGCAAACGAAGCGTGTTCCAGCTCGGCGATGATTTTGCCGCTTTTTTCGCCGCTGTCGAGCTTAAAGTTAACCTGCCCTTGTACGTTGCGGCGTTCGGCGCGCTGGCGGCGCAGTTCTTCCAAACGGCGCACGCGGCCTTCATTACGGGTACGGCGCGCTTCGATGCCTTTACGTATCCACGCTTCTTCCTGAGCATGAAATTTGTCGAAGAGGCGGTTGTGTTCTGCTTCAACCGCCAACTCTTGCGCTTTTTTCTCGCTGTATTTGGAGAACGAGCCAGGATAGGAGCGCAGAATGCCGCGGTCTAGTTCGACGATGCGCGTGGCGATGTTGTCCAGAAAACGGCGGTCGTGGGTAATCACGACCAAGCTGCCTTCAAACGCTTTAAGCAGATTTTCCAGCCAAATAATTGCGTCAATATCCAAATGGTTGGTCGGCTCGTCCAGCAGCAATACGTCGGGCTTTTGCACCCAAGCCTGCGCCAAAGCGACACGCTTTTTCTGACCGCCGGATAGGTTGCCGATTTTTTCGTTTTCCGGCAAACCGAGTTCCCCCAAAGTCTGCTTGACTGCCGCATCCAGCTTCCAGCCGTCCTTCGCTTCAATTTCGAGTTGTAATTCGTTGAGTTCTTTCAATAAAGCCTCACTCGAACCATTTTCCAACTCATGGCTGACATGATGATAACGGCGCAATAAATTGCGAATTTCTCCCAATCCTTCGGCAACGGTATCAAATACGGTTGCGTCCTTATCAAAAAAGGATTCCTGCGGTACATAAACGATTTTGAGGTTGTTTTGAACAATAATCTGCCCATCGTCGAGCTTTTGCACACCGGCGAGAATTTTTAAAAACGAAGACTTACCCGCACCGTTGCGGCCGATTAAACCGATTTTCTCGCCGCTGTCGAGTTGAAAAGAAGTTTTGTCGAGCAAGGCGACATGGCCGACGGCAAAAGAAGCATTTTCTACGGATAAGATATTCATGGGGAAACTTCAAAAAAGAAAAGAGGGACATTTTAACCGATTATCGGCAGATATTTGCCGACAATCATATGAAATTGAAAGTATCAGGCCGTCTGAAAGCAGTTTTCAGACGGCCTTCATTATTATTCTTGAACCTTCAAACCGAAATGCAGATAGGCTCGTTCGGTTGCTACGCGTCCGCGCGGTGTACGCTGCAAAAAGCCCTGCTGAATCAGATATGGTTCAATCACATCTTCGATGGTATCGGTTGATTCGCCAATCGCAGCAGCCACGTTTTCCAAACCGACAGGACCGCCGCTGAACTTGTGCAGAATCGCCTCAAGGAATTTCCTGTCCATCACATCCAAACCCTGACCGTCCACATCCAGCATACTCAAGGCAGCATCGGCAATTTCCGCATCAATGACGCCGTTGTTTTTCACATCGGCATAATCGCGTACACGTCGCAAAAGGCGGTTGGCAATACGCGGCGTACCGCGGCTGCGCTTGGCCACTTCCATCGCACCCTCGTCGCCCATATCCAACTGCAACAACTGGGCAGAACGAGCAACAATAGTCGCCAAATCTTTATTCTGATAAAACTCTAATCGGGACACGATACCGAAACGGTCGCGCAAAGGATTGGTCAGCATACCGGCACGGGTCGTCGCGCCTACCAATGTAAACGGCGGCAAATCGATTTTGACCGAACGCGCGGCCGGCCCCTCGCCTATCATGATGTCCAACTGATAATCTTCAAGCGCAGGATAAAGGATTTCTTCAACCACAGGGCTTAAGCGGTGGATTTCATCAATAAACAGCACATCATGCGGCTCGAGGTTGGTCAACAAGGCTGCAAGGTCGCCGGCACGTTCCAAAACCGGGCCGCTGGTTTGGCGCAAATTAACGCCTAACTCTTTGGCGATAATGTGTGCCAAAGTAGTTTTGCCCAAACCCGGAGGACCAAACAGCAAAGTGTGGTCAAGCGCTTCGCCACGTTTTTTCGCTGCCTGAATAAAAATAGCCAACTGCTCTTTTGCTTTATCCTGTCCGATATAGTCGTCTAAAGTTTTCGGACGTAAAGCGCGTTCAAGCAATTCTTCCTGAGCGGAAATATTTTGAGCAGTGATAATGCGCTGAGGTTGTGCAGAAGTAAGATTATCGGTTTGTAACATAATGTTTCTAAATTCTAAGACCATTCCCGACCCGTTATTTCAGATGGCCCGAACAATCAGATAAAGCGGTTAAATTATGATTTTGGCCATTATACCCGATAAGGCCGAGCCACTTTTCCTTCAAATTTAAATCACACAAAAATTTTCGTTTTCAGACGGCCAAAGCAACGTATAATAAACGGTTAATTCAAATACCTATCGCATTCAGGAGAACACATGAGCCTCAAGCAAAAAGTCATCGCCATCGACGGCCCCAGCGCATCCGGCAAAGGGACGGTTGCCTCACGCGTAGCCGAAGCCTTGGGTTTTCTTTACCTCGATTCCGGTGCGCTTTACCGCCTGACCGCGCTTTACGCACAAAAACAAAATGTTGCCTGGACAGATGAAGACGCCGTCAGCACACTGGCAGAAACTTTGCCCGCACAATTTGAAGGCAGCGTCGTGTTATTAAACGGCGAAGATGTATCCGAGCAAATCCGTACCGAAGCCATCGGCATGGGTGCATCTGCCGTCGCGCAGTTGCCTAAAGTGCGTACCGCCCTTTTGCAGCGCCAACGCGATTTCCTGACCGAAAAAGGTTTGGTCGCCGACGGCCGCGATATCGGCTCGGTTATTTTCCCTGATGCCGCATTAAAAATCTTCCTGACTGCAAGTGCCAATGTTCGTGCCCAACGTCGTGCCAAACAACTCGGTATCCCATGCGAAGGCGTGGCATTCGAGCGTATCTTGTCGGACATTGAAGCGCGCGACGAAGCAGACCGCCGCCGCCCTGTTGCCCCATTGAAACAGCTGCCCGACGCCCTGCTTTTAGACACTGACAACCTTTCTATCGAAGAAGCTGTAAAAAAAGTGCTTGATTGGTATCATAAAGTTTAAAATTTGGAGTATAATCGCGAAGTTTTCATTTCAGACGGCCTGTTAACCCTATAACAAGGCCGTCTGAAAACATTTCCCAACCTGCCGCGCCAAGGACGGCAGGTCATTTCAAACCTAACCCGCACCCCTTGGCGGTGTACCGAAAAGAGTATATATGACTATGGAAAATTTTGCCCAGCTGCTGGAAGAAAGCTTTACCCTGCAAGAGATGAACCCAGGTGAAGTGATTACTGCCGAAGTAGTCGGCATCGATCAAAACTTCGTTACCGTTAACGCAGGTCTGAAATCAGAATCTCTGATTGATGTTGCTGAATTCAAAAACGCTCAGGGCGAGATTGAAGTTAAAGTTGGCGATTTCGTTACCGTTACCATCGAATCTGTTGAAAACGGCTTCGGCGAAACCAAACTGTCCCGCGAAAAAGCCAAACGCGCTGCCGACTGGATCGCTTTGGAAGAAGCTATGGAAAACGGCGACATCCTGTCCGGCGTTATCAATGGCAAAGTCAAAGGCGGTCTGACTGTTATGATCAACAGCATCCGCGCATTCCTGCCGGGTTCTTTGGTTGACGTACGTCCCGTAAAAGACACTTCTCACTTCGAAGGCAAAGAAATTGAATTCAAAGTGATCAAACTGGACAAAAAACGCAACAACGTCGTTGTGTCCCGCCGCGCTGTTCTGGAAGCTACTTTGGGCGAAGAACGCAAAGCCTTGCTGGAAAACCTGCAAGAAGGTTCAGTTATCAAAGGTATCGTTAAAAACATCACCGATTACGGTGCATTCGTTGACTTGGGCGGCATCGACGGTCTGTTGCACATCACCGACTTGGCATGGCGCCGTGTGAAACACCCAAGCGAAGTTTTGGAAGTTGGTCAAGAAGTAGAAGCCAAAGTCCTGAAATTCGACCAAGACAAACAACGCGTTTCCCTGGGCATGAAACAACTGGGCGAAGATCCTTGGAGCGGTCTGACCCGTCGTTACCCACAAGGTACCCGCCTGTTCGGTAAAGTATCCAACCTGACCGACTACGGTGCATTCGTTGAAATCGAACAAGGCATCGAAGGTTTGGTACACGTTTCCGAAATGGATTGGACCAACAAAAACGTACACCCAAGCAAAGTTGTTCAACTGGGTGACGAAGTTGAAGTCATGATCCTGGAAATCGACGAAGACCGCCGCCGTATCTCTTTGGGCATGAAACAATGTCAAGCTAACCCTTGGGAAGAGTTTGCCGCCAACCACAACAAAGGCGACAAAATCTCCGGCGCAGTTAAATCTATCACTGACTTCGGCGTATTCGTAGGTCTGCCTGGCGGTATCGACGGTCTGGTTCACTTGTCTGACCTGTCTTGGACTGAAGCCGGCGAAGAAGCTGTACGCAAATACAAAAAAGGCGAAGAAGTTGAAGCCGTTGTATTGGCCATCGACGTTGAAAAAGAACGTATCTCTTTGGGTATCAAACAACTTGAAGGCGATCCGTTCGGTAACTTCATCAGCGTAAACGACAAAGGTTCTTTGGTTAAAGGTTCTGTGAAATCTGTTGACGCCAAAGGTGCCGTAGTCGCTCTGTCTGAAGAAGTTGAAGGCTACCTGCCTGCTTCTGAATTCGCCGCTGACCGCGTTGAAGACCTGACTACCAAACTGAAAGAAGGCGACGAAGTTGAAGCCGTTATCGTTACCGTTGACCGCAAAAACCGCAGCATCCGTCTGTCTGTTAAAGCGAAAGACGCTAAAGAAAACCGCGAAGCGCTGAATTCAGTTAACGCCGCTGCAACTGCCAATGCCGGTACTACCAGCCTGGGCGACTTGCTGAAAGCCAAACTGTCCGGCGACCAAGAATAAGGTTGCAGACATGACGAAGTCTGAATTGATGGTTCGCCTCGCAGAAGTGTTTGCCGAAAAAAATGGCAACCAACTGCTGGCTAAAGATGTCGAATACAGTGTAAAAGTCTTGGTTGATACCATGACCCGCTCACTGGCTCGTGGACAACGTATCGAAATCCGCGGCTTCGGCAGCTTCGACTTGAACCACCGCCCTGCCCGTATCGGGCGCAACCCTAAAACCGGCGAACGTGTGGAAGTGCCTGAAAAACATGTTCCCCACTTCAAACCGGGTAAAGAGTTGCGTGAGCGTGTAGACTTGGCATTGCAAGAAAGTGCTCATTAATACTTAGTAGCAAAACGCCGCAGAAATGCGGCGTTTTTTTGTTTTTTCAAAAAATACTAAAGCCAACCTTTTTGCTTGCACCTTAATCGCACACTTTTCCAACTATATTGACAACAAAGCCTTTGCAAAAAACGCAGGCCGTCTGAAATCATTTATAATAGACCGACTATTCCATAATGAGAACATCATTCCGACTACTGTCCAAATTATTGCGGATGATGTTTCGACTATCGCCAGCAAAACATAATAAAGGTTATACATGAGCAATAGAGACCAACTATTTACGCCACCGCCATTTGAAAACCACAGCCCGTTGACTTGGTATCAGGCCGCCGCCGAACAACCCAACTTCATCCGTGACGAAGCACAAGCACGAGCCATTGAATATTTGGATCGCTTATGGACCGAGCTGATGATGTTCAAACGCAAACGCAACCGTTTTCTCGGCCGCAGCCTGCGTTCCCCTCAAGTACCTAAAGGACTCTATTTTTATGGCGGCGTAGGACGCGGTAAAAGTTTCCTGATGGACGCTTTTTTTGGCTGCCTCCCTTATCGCCGTAAGCGCCGCGTGCATTTCCATGCCTTTATGGCCGAAATTCATCAACGGCTGAAAGCTTTAAAGAGTGAAGCGAATCCTTTAAAAGCCGTTGCAGCAGAAATTGCCAAAGAAACACGCGTATTATGCTTTGATGAATTTCACGTCAGCGACATTGCCGATGCAATGATTTTAGGCCGTTTGTTGGAAAACCTGCTGAGCGAAGGTGTTGTTTTGGTGGCCACTTCCAACTACGCCCCATCCGAACTCTATCCTCAAGGCCAAAACCGCAGCAGCTTTCTGCCAACCATCGCCCTTATCGAATCTAACCTGACCGTTTTAAATGTAGATGGCGGAGAAGATTACCGATTGCGCACATTGCGCCCTGCCGAAATTTTCTTTGTGCCCAATAATGAAGAAAACGAGCAAAAACTGGCTACTTTATTTAAAGAAATGAGCGGAATCTCTGAATTGAATCCAGGAATCAGCATTATTCATGGACGGGAAATTCCTCATAAAGCCCAGTCGGAACGCGCCATCTGGTTTGATTTCCGCGCATTATGTTTTGGCCCGCGTTCACAAGCTGACTATCTGTATTTAGCCGAACATTATGAGATGGTTTTCCTTTCAGGATTAGAACGTCTAACCCCGCAAGAAAAAGCAGAAGCACGCCGTCTGACATGGTTAATTGACGTTTTATATGATTTCCGTGTGAAATTGTGCGCCACCAGTGCAGTTGGCGTAAACGATATTTATGTCGAAGGCGATTTCGCCGAGGAATTTACCCGTACAGCCAGCCGTATGATCGAAATGCAATCCGAAGTCTATTTGGAACAACCACACCTGACTTTAAGCAAATAATGCCTTTCCCAAAAAGGGGCGAAATTTGGTAGAATACACTTCCCTCGCCTCTTGGCTACGGCAACTCACCTATTAATAAAAACAAGGACATAACATGGCCATCGAACGTACGATTTCCATCATCAAACCCGATGCAGTAGAAAAAAACGTCATCGGCAAGATTTACAGCCGCTTTGAAGAAAACGGCTTGCGCATTATTGCGGCGAAAATGAAACATCTGTCTGAGCGCGAAGCAAAAGAGTTTTATGCTGTACACAAAGACCGCCCTTTTTATGAAGACTTGGTTAAATTCATGACTCGCAATCCTGTTATGATTCAAGTATTGGAAGGTGAAAACGCCGTTGCCAAAAATCGCGAATTGATGGGCGCAACCAATCCAGCCGATGCAGCTCCGGGCACAATCCGTGCCGACTTTGCAGAATCTGTCAGTGTTAATGCTGTACACGGTTCTGACAGCGTGGAAAATGCTGCGATTGAAATCGCCTACTTTTTCAGCCAAAGCGAAATCTGCCCACGATAAAAGCAAAAAGCCTGTAGCCGCTTTACGGCCGTCCGATTCCATATCGGACGGCAAAAGTGCTTTGTATGCCCTGCAAATGACAGGCCGTCTGAAACCCTAAAGGCTTTTAAAGCAAAGCTGACCGATAAGCCTCTTTACTTTAAAAGCTTTATTGAGAAACATAAAAATACATGAAAACCAATCTACTGAATTACGATTTAAATGGACTGACGCAACACTTTGCCGAAATGGGTGAGAAACCTTTCCGCGCCAAACAAGTCATGCGTTGGATGCATCAAGCCGGTGCACAAAACTTTGAAGAAATGACTGACTTGGCCAAATCATTGCGTGCCAAGTTGAATGAACAAGCCACAATCGAAGTGCCTAAATTAATGATGGCACAAGAATCTACTGATGGCACACGCAAATGGTTGCTGGATGTCGGCACGGGCAACGGTGTAGAAACCGTCTTTATTCCCGAAGCCGAACGCGGTACTTTGTGCATCTCTTCCCAAGTAGGTTGCGCATTGGAATGCACTTTCTGCTCTACCGGACGACAGGGTTTCAACCGCAACCTGACTGCCGCTGAAATTATCGGTCAGCTTTGGTGGGCCAATAAAGCCATGGGTGTTACCCCTAAAAACGAACGCGTTATCTCCAACGTGGTGATGATGGGTATGGGCGAGCCTATGGCAAACTTTGACAATGTTGTTACTGCCTTGAGTATTATGTTGGATGATCATGGCTACGGCTTGAGCCGCCGTCGCGTGACCGTTTCCACTTCGGGCATGGTTCCACAAATGGACAGACTGCGTGATGCAATGCCTGTTGCTTTGGCTGTATCTTTACACGCATCCAACGATGAAGTGCGCGATCAGATTGTTCCTCTCAACAAAAAATACCCGCTCAAAGAATTGATGGCGGCCTGTCAACGTTATCTGGTCAAAGCCCCCCGTGACTTTATTACCTTTGAATACGTTATGCTCGACGGTATCAATGATAAAGCACAACATGCGCGCGAATTGATTGAATTGGTTAAAGACGTACCATGCAAATTCAATCTGATTCCGTTCAATCCTTTCCCAAATTCCGGCTACGAACGTTCTACCAATGAAAATATCCGTGTCTTCCGCGATATTCTGCAACAAGCCGGCTTTGTCGTTACTGTCCGCAAAACCCGCGGCGACGATATCGATGCCGCTTGCGGACAATTGGCCGGACAAGTACAAGATAAAACACGCCGCCAACAAAAATGGCAACAGATTTTGGTCGAACAATAAGGTTAATTATGAAAATCAAGTTCGGATTCGCTTTACTTACCGCACTGACTCTTTCTGCCTGCGCTTCCTCTTCCGGCCCAAGCCCTAAAGAACGTGCCATTCAAGTTTCTAATATCAAAACCCAACTGGCTGTGGAATATATGCGCGGCCAAAACTACCGCCAAGCTACTGAAAGTATCGAAGAGGCGCTTAAGTCCAATTCCAAAAATGACCTTGCTTGGTTGGTACGCGCCGAGATTTATCAGTATTTGAAAGTCAAAGACAAAGCTCAAGAAAGCTTTCTTAAAGCATTGTCTTTAAAACCTGATAGTGCGGAAGTCAACAACAACTACGGTTGGTTCTTGTGCAATCAAATGAATGCACCGGCCGAATCTTTGGCTTATTTTGACAAAGCACTGGCCGACCCAACCTACCCAAGCCCCTTTATTGCCAATATGAATAAAGGCATTTGCAGCGCAAGGTTAGGTCAATACTCTTTAGCCCAAGCCTATTTGGAAAGGTCTTTAGCAGCAAATCCGCAATTCTTCCCTGCTTTCAAAGAACTTGCCCGAACCAAAATGATGGCAGGCAATCTGAACGATGCCGACTATTATTTCCGCCAATACCAAAGCAAAGTTGATGTCCTGCAGGCTGACGATTTGCTTTTAGGCTGGCGTTTGGCTACCGCCTTGGGTAATAAACACGCCGCATACGAATACGAAGCCCAACTTAGGGCAAACTTCCCTTATTCAGACGAACTACAAACCGTCACAACAGGCCAATAAATGGAAAATAACGATAAAATCAACTACGACACACAAGCCGCCAAAACATTGGGGGATGAATTACGCAAACACAGAACTGATGCCAAAATCGATATTCAAGATGTTGCTTCACGTTTGAAACTGTCTACCGAACAAATTGATGCTTTGGAAAAAGGGGAATATTCCGGCTTTCCCGGTTTAGTCTTTGTTTCAGGTTATCTGCGTTCATATGCACGATTTCTGAAAATCGACGAACAAATCATCGCCAAACATTTGCGCTCCATTACTCCGCAACTTGAAGACCATGTATACGCGGTAACACGCAGCACCAACTCCGGCTTAAGCTTCACAGATACTGAAAAGCAGGGCTTCCCAAAATGGATATTGGGGATAGCCGCATTGGCTTTGGCTGTAGGCGGCGTTTACTTTTGGCAAAGCAAATCCAGTTTTGAAAACGAACAGGCAAATATTCAAAACAGCAAAGATGTTGCTGATACGATGAAAACGCCTGCCTTAAAAACGGATAATGTTGCCGTTAGCGAAATGACGGAAGACGGCAAAAAAGAAATCACCAATAAGCCTGAAGTGGCCAATGATCAAGCAGCCTCAGCAGCTTCCGCCGCCGTACAAGAAGAGAAACCTGCTGTCAAAGTTGAGAAAGACGAACTTTGGATTAAAGTCCAATACCGAAGCAATCTGATTATTGCAGACAAAGATGGAAAAGTTGTATTCAGCCGTATCGTTCCAGCCGGAAGCGAACAACGTCTGAGAGGCGGCGCACCTTACAATGTTTGGATCGGTATTGCAGCCGGCTCGGAAGCCAATTACGGCGGCACACCTATCGAACCTTTGAAATACCGTGTTGCCGGTGAAAAATCCGCCTCTTTTGTTGCAGGAAAAAACTAAAATGACCACACCTAAACGCCGTCAGACACATCAAGTCAAAATTGACCATCTCATCATCGGCTCCGATGCGCCCGTTGTTGTGCAATCTATGACCAATACCGACACCGCAGATGCAGAAGCAACAGCCCGACAGGTCAAAGAGTTGAGCGATGCCGGCTCAGAAATGGTCCGTATCACGGTTAATACTCCTGAAGCGGCTTCCAAAGTAGCCGAAATCCGCAGCCGCTTAGACGATATGGGCTACACCACGCCCCTGATCGGCGACTTCCATTTCAATGGCGAACGCTTATTGGCCGAATTTCCTGAGTGCGGCAAGGCCCTGTCTAAATACCGCATCAACCCAGGCAATGTCGGTAAAGGCGCAAAAGGCGATGAGAAATTTGCCTTTATGATTCGTACAGCGGCAGAAAACAATAAAGCCGTACGCATCGGTGTGAACTGGGGTTCGCTTGATCAAAGCCTTGCCAAACGTATGATGGATGCCAACCTAGCTTCTGCCACACCGAAGCCGCCTGAAGAAATCATGAAAGAGGCTTTGATTGTTTCGGCGCTGGAATCGGCAGAAAAAGCCGTGGCTTTGGGCTTGCCTGAAGACAAAATCATTTTGTCGTGCAAGGTCAGCGCCGTACAAGACTTGATTCAGGTTTACCGCGAATTAGGCAGCCGTTGCCGTTACCCGCTCCATCTCGGCCTGACCGAGGCGGGCATGGGTAGCAAAGGCATTGTGGCTTCCACCGCAGCTTTGTCCGTATTGTTGCAAGAAGGTATCGGCGACACCATTCGAATTTCCCTTACGCCCGAACCTGGCTCCCCACGTACACAAGAAGTCATTGTCGGTCAGGAAATCCTGCAAACCATGGGCTTACGCTCCTTTACGCCAATGGTTACAGCCTGCCCGGGTTGCGGCCGTACCACCAGTACCGTATTCCAAGAATTGGCGCAAGACGTACAAAACTATTTACGTCAAAAAATGACTATTTGGCGCACTGAGTATCCAGGCGTTGAATCATTGAACGTTGCCGTAATGGGTTGCGTAGTCAATGGCCCGGGCGAAAGCAAACTTGCCGATATCGGTATCAGCCTGCCAGGTACAGGCGAAACACCGGTTGCGCCGGTTTATGTAGACGGCGAACGGAAAGTTACCCTCAAAGGCGACAATATCGCTGCCGAGTTTTTACAAATCGTTGAAGATTATGTCAAAACCAACTATTGCGAAGGTGGCGCAAAACGTAAGCAAAACCGCGTTATTCCGATTCAATCTGCCTAAAACATTTTCAAGATAAAGAGGCCGTCTGAAAATATGTTGGGCAAACTGGATACTTGGCTGACTGAACATCCCAAACGCAAGGATTTGCATGGTTGGCGACGCTTTATCGTTGAATTTTGGTTTTTCGGTTTGAAAGAAGCACGAGCCTGCTTATTTGCAGGCTTGTTTTTCATTGCCATGTTCCTCGTTCCGAAAACAGGCTTGTTGGGAATTTCGCGCTACGACCTGCTGCTGATTTTTGCCATCTCCATACAAGCAGCCATGCTGTATTTCAAGCTAGAAACTTGGGATGAAGTGAAATCGATTACGCTGTTTCACTTGGTGGGCTTTGCTTTAGAGTGGTTCAAGACATCAGGCGATATCCAATCATGGAGCTATCCGGATGAGGCTTATACCAAAATCGGCGGCGTACCGCTGTTTGCAGGCTTTATGTATGCCGCAGTCGGCAGCTATATCATTCAAGCATGGCGGCTGTTTGACTTAAAAATCAAAAGCCATCCGCCGTATTGGTTGGGTACTTTGTGCGCACTGGCGATTTATATCAATTTCTTCACCCATCACTATATCGGCGACTATCGCTGGTATCTTGCTGCTTTCGCTCTCGGCCTATATGCCCGGACAACGGTCTTATACACGCCCTATGACACCACTCGCAAAATGCCGCTCCTGCTCGCTTTCGTCCTGATCGGATTTTTTATTTGGCTGGCGGAAAATTTGGGAACCCTATTCGGCGTTTGGCGCTATCCCAACCAAATCGGCGCGTGGGCATCGGTACACATCAGCAAATGGAGTTCATGGGCTTTACTGGTGATGATGACTTTTACCATCGTTGCGAATTTAAAACACATCAAACATACCATCAGCGTATCAAAAGATTAGTTGCTTAATATTTTAAAAGGCCGTCTGAAACTTTCAGACGGCCTCTAATTTTCAACAATCAATTAAACAAACTTAAGGCTTTAACAAACACCATAATGACGCCATAGCCCAAAGGAATGCAGACCAAAGCCCAACGCCACCATACGCCGATACCGCCCGCTGATACTTTCTTGCTGATCAGATAAGCATCGGATACAGCGGTTTCATCATCGGGATTGCCACTATGTGCCGCGACCTTAATGTCTTTCTCGTGATGCTTTTCATGAACAGAACGGACACTCAAATTACACAACAAACCAACAATCAACAAACCTGCCATGATGTACATGGTAATGCTATAAGCTTCAGCAGCCGGAACGCCACTTTCAATTTGGCTTTGGCGGATATAGTTGACCAACACCGGGCCAATAACAGCCGCAGTTGACCATGCCAGCAAAATCCTGCCGTGTATTGCCCCGACTTGATAAGTGCCGAACAAATCCTTCAAATACGCCGGAATGGCTGCAAAACCGCCGCCATACATGGAAATGATGACGCAGAAACCAATGACAAACAAAGCCTTGTTACCGCTCTCGCCAATCGACGGAATGGCAAAATACAACAGCGAGCCGAGCACAAAGAAAATAGTATAAGTATTTTTACGGCCAATTTTGTCGGACACGCTGGACCACAAAAAGCGGCCGCCCATATTAAACAGACTCAACAGACTCACAAAACCTGCCGCCGCACCCGCACCAATTGCCGCTTGTTTTCCTACAGATGCCTCGGAAAAAAGCTCCTGAATCATGACGGAAGCCTGACCTAGAACGCCGATACCCGCTGTCACGTTCAAGCACAACACCCAAAACAAGAGCCAGAATTGCGGCGTTTTCATGGCTTGTGAGACATTGACATGATTACTGCTGACCAATTTGCTTTTGTTTTTCGGCGCAACATAACCTTTAGGTTTCCAGCCATCGGCAGGTACACGGATCGTAAACGCGCCGAACATCATCAACACCAAATAAAACAATCCTAAAACGACAAAAGCCTGCGCTACGCCAACTGAAGTTTCACTGGAGAAAAAATTCATCAGCGACACGGATAAAGGCGAGGCCAGCATCGCGCCACCACCAAAACCCATAATCGCCAAGCCTGTCGCCATACCCGGTTTATCGGGAAACCATTTCATCAAAGTCGATACAGGCCCGATATAGCCCAAGCCCAAACCAACCCCACCAATCACACCGTTACCCAAATAAAGCAAAAACAGATTGTGCGTATGAACGCCAATAGCCGACACAAAAAAGCCCAAACTAAAACAGCAGGCGGCAACAAACATCGCCTTACGCGGCCCAACGCGCTCCATCCATGTACCGAACATGGCCGCAGACGCGCCCAACATCGCCAAGGCAATACTGAAAATCCAACCGACCGTGGTCAGCTTCCAATCTCCTGCAGCCGACTCAGTAATACCGATAAGCTTGGTCAGCGGCGCATTAAACACGGAATAAGCGTATATCTGCCCGATGGCAAGATGCACGGCCAAAGCGGCAGGCGGTACCAGCCAACGATTAAAGCCGGGTTTGGCAATGGTCGCCTCACGGTCTAGAAATTTCATAAAATCCTCTTGTCTATGTGTGTCAAACGCTGATTCCATATCATGCGGAATCAGAAAATTGTTGACAATATTTTAGCATAATCTCCCGTTTATCCTTTTTTCTGCTCCATGATAATTTTGCGCATCAGACAGAAAAAACATTCATCTAAACCATTTCTTCACGCCAATATCGACAAAAAGGCCGAGACCTTTGCAAAAGTCTCAAGTTGACCGTATTGGCGGAAAAAATTCAAACGCGTAGTAAGGGCATTTTCAGGGAGTTGTTGAACAGTATGCATAAAATTCGGCAAATAATCGCAGTTCGGGGAAAGGATATTTGGGTGGCGCACCAAAATTACTACAAAATGACTTGCGTCTATTGGTAGGTGAATGCACTTTTATAAGAAATTTCCCCATCATAATAAATAATCCATGTAGAAATAAAATTTAAAGATTCTGGCTCATGCATAGATGTAATAAGTACTGAATGTTACTTTTTTTCTATCCCATCAGCTATAGATGTAGCCCAGCTATTTTTATATTCTTCAATACCCCAATAGTCTATTGGAATATGTAATTCTTCTACATATTCACCTAAAGAGATTGAAGCCAAAATATGCATCCCATATCCATTATCAAAAGATGTACCTTTATCTTTAAAGAAAATACCAAACATTATTAATCCTTAATTCTTTTTAAATCCTTGTCATAAATAAATAGTTCCAATCTTATTCATATTTTTCATGGCGCTTATATACACATATATAATTATCAAAAGATAAATATTTAGGGTAATCAATCCTAACTAAATTCTCATCAATAGTATAATCCTCACCAAAATTAGAAATAATATCTGTACCAATTTTATAAATCTCTTCATTCCAATAGGTAGAGATATCTCCATCAATAACGATATAAATACTTATACAATTTTCATTGATTCTTACATAAACACCTCTAACCTCTTTGGTAATTTTACCTATCAAGGCATTTTGGGTAACAATTCTTAATCTTATAATGTCATTATTCATAGACTATTATTCCTTTGGTTTAGCCGGAACTACATGATATCCATTTTTACTATAATGAATAATCCCCATAGTTGTTGGGGTTTGATTTCCTGTAACAGGATCGATATAAATACCGATATTTTTATTGAAGTTCACCCTTTCTTTAAAACCAGGAAGCCCAATTTCAGTTTTTCCCACCTGCTGTCCAGTTCCTACATAACCTTTTAAAGAATCTAAACTTACAGTGATAAAGATGCAGTAAAAAGGCATAATGATAGCCCCATTTTTATAATTATTTATTTTAGGGGCAAAAAGATGAATATTTTATTACTAGACGGTAGAAAAGAGTTTGGTCATTCGCATGGTGAGTTGAACCATACGCTTCACAAAAAAGCGAAAGAAGTTTTGACCGCACTTGGACACAATGTACAAGAAACCGTGATTAATGCGGGCTATGATGTTGAAGCAGAAATCGAAAAATTCTTGTGGATGGATGCCGTGATTTGGCAAATGCCAGGCTGGTGGATGCACGAACCTTGGACAGTGAAAAAATACATAGACGAAGTATTAACTGCCGGACACGGCAAGCTTTACCACAGTGATGGCCGCCATCGTGTCAATCCGATAGAAGGCTACGGCACAGGTGGTTTGTTGCAAGGCAAAAAAACATGCTCTCGCTTACTTGGAATGCGCCGATTGAGGCCTTCACCCGAGAAGGCGATTTTTTCGAAGGCAAAGGCGTGGATGCGTTGTATATGCACTTCCACAAACTCAATGAGTTCATCGGTTTGACCCGTCTGCCGACATTCTTATGTAACGATGTGATTAAAAATCCACAAGTGGAACAATACTTAGCAGACTACCAAGCACACTTAGAAAAAGTATTCGGCTAATGGCAAAAAAGGTGGGTAAAATGCCCACTTTTTTATTATTGATGAATGGGTGTGATCATTGTAAATGAGCCACATCGTTAAGCTGCTCAATATGAAAACCGCTTTCACTATCATATTTCACAATACTGATTGAAGTATGCAACAATGACACGGATTTACCCTCATCACGATGGTTTTCCCAAGTCGCTCCGCCTAGTAAGGACAATAAAAGCCGCAGGGTATGACCATGCGATACCACTAAAATATTAGCGCCCGATTGATGTATCGTAAAGGGCGGCCATTGCACGTACTGCTAATTGTTCAAAGGTTTCAGGCCGTCTGAAAAATTTTCAGACGGCCTTTTCACTCATATCGTTTTATGCGGCGAAGCGTTTGGCAACTTCATCCCAGTTAACAATTTCCCAGAAACCTTTCAGGTAGTTAGGACGGCTGTTGCGGTAGTCGATGTAGTAGGCGTGTTCCCATACGTCGCAAGTCAACAGCGGAGTGTTTTCAGTAGTCAGCGGAGTACCTGCATTGGAAGTAGAAACCAGATCCAATTCACCGGCAGGTGTTTTCACCAACCATGCCCAACCGGAGCCGAAAGTACCGGCCGCGCAAGCATTGAACGCTTCTTGAAATTTCTCGAAGCTGCCCCATTTGGCGTCGATGGCTGCAGCCAATTCGCCGGCAGGTTTGCCTTGGCCTTTAGGGGTAAAGCCCAGCCAGTAGAAAGTGTGGTTCCAAGTTTGGGCAGCGTTGTTGAACATACCGCCGGAAGATTTTTTCACGATTTCTTCCAAAGGCATTTCTTCAAACTCAGTGCCTTTGATTTGATTGTTCAAATTGGTGATGTAAGTTTGATGGTGTTTGCCGTAGTGAAACTCCAAAGTTTCTTTGGTCAGATGGGGAGATAACGCATCCAGTTCATAAGGCAATTGTGGCAGCTTGTGTTCCATTTTTATGCTCCTAATTATTGATATTTATATTTTGGTAGTGTACGTCGTCATATTGACAACATAGCTATTTTACCTGCTTTAGCCTAAACAAACCAATTGAACTTACACTGCGTTATAATAGCGGATTACAATTTTCCAGCCAGAGATGCCCGTCATGAGCAATTATTCCGATATGCCGTCTGAAGACCGTGAAATCAGCGCATTATCACTGCCGCCACATTCCACAGAAGCGGAGCAATCCGTATTGGGCGGCCTGATGCTGGAAAATTCTGCTTGGGACCGTATTGCCGATGTCGTTTCCGGCGAGGATTTCTACCGCCACGAACACCGCCTGATTTTTCGTGCCATTGCCAACCTGATTAACGAAAGCCGCCCTGCCGACGTCATTACCGTTCAAGAAAGTTTGGAACGCAATGAAGAATTGGAAGCAGCAGGCGGATTCAACTATCTGATTACACTGGCGCAAAACACGCCATCCGCTGCCAATATCCGCCGCTACGCCGAAATCGTGCGAGAACGTTCCATCATGCGCCAGCTTGCCGAAGTCGGCACGGAAATTGCGCGTAGCGCATACAATCCACAAGGGCGCGATGCAGGTCAGCTTTTGGACGAGGCGGAAAACAAAGTATTCCAAATTGCCGAAAGTACCGCCAAATCCAAACAAGGCTTCCTTGAGATGCCCGACCTTTTGAAAGAAGTGGTCGAGCGCATCGATATGCTTTATTCGCGCGACAATCCTGATGAAGTAACCGGTATATCGACAGGCTTTATCGACCTCGATAAAAAAACATCAGGCCTCCAACCGGGCGATTTGATCATCGTCGCAGGCCGTCCTTCCATGGGTAAAACCGCCTTTTCGATCAACATCGCAGAACACGTTGCCGTAGAGGGCAAGCTGCCTGTTGCCGTATTCTCGATGGAAATGGGCGGTGCGCAGCTGGTTATGCGTATGCTGGGTTCTGTCGGACGTTTGGATCAAAGCGTTTTAAAAACCGGCAGATTACAAGACGAACACTGGGGCCGTCTGAACGAGGCGGTCGTTAAACTCTCCGATGCACCCATGTATATCGATGAAACGCCGGGTTTGACTGCACTCGAACTGCGCGCCCGCGCCCGTCGTCTTGCCCGCCAGTTCAACGGTAAATTGGGCTTGATCGTCATCGACTACCTGCAATTAATGTCAGGCTCCGGCCGTTCTGACAACCGCGCTTCCGAGCTTGGCGAAATTTCCCGCTCACTCAAAGCATTAGCCAAAGAATTGCAAGTTCCCGTCATTGCACTGTCGCAGTTAAGCCGTACCGTTGAGCAGCGTACCGACAAACGCCCGATGATGTCCGACTTGCGTGAATCCGGCGCAATCGAACAAGATGCCGACTTGATTATGTTTATGTATCGTGATGAATACTACAACTCAGAATCACCCGCAAAAGGCTTGGCGGAATGTATTATCGGTAAACACCGTAACGGTCCCGTCGGGAAAGTATTCCTCACTTGGATGGGTCAATTTACCAAATTTGATAATGCCGCCTATGTTCCAGAATCCATGTTGATGGAAGATTGAGACAGATTGTCTGAAAAACTAACCGAATTTCATATTTCATTAGTCACGCATTACAAAATCGTTTAAAATAAATCTAATAAAAGCAAAAGCATTGCCACAGGCAAATGCAAAAGAGAAAACGTCAGTTACCCAACACATTACTACCAAAAATCACTCATGTATCAGACACAAAAAGGCTTCACCCTAATTGAGTTGCTGATCGTCATTACTATTGCAGCAGTAATGGCCGTCATCGCACTTCCCAATATGAATCAATGGATTGCCTCCAGACGTGCAGCATCGCAAGCAGAGCAAATTGCCAATCTGCTGCGCTTCGCGCGAAATGAGGCCGTCCGTCTCAATCTTCCCGTTTACATCTGCCCGGTCAAAATCAAATCCGATGGCTCGCCCAATAATGGTTGCGATTCCAAATATGCCGGTAATGGTATGTTGGCCTACGCCGATAAAAACGAAGACTTACGCTATCAAAACGATACTGTCGATTTATCCATCCGCTCCATTATCCTTAATGGAGATACTGACAAAGTGGAATACAGCTTTAACTATATCCCTATCGGCAATGACCGTTCTGCCCTCTCTGCTTCAGCTCCAAAAGAAGTCTGGTGGAGATTTCTTCCCAATGGTACATTTGGCCATTCAATCGATGGAAAGAATTATCAATTTTCAGACGGCCACATCAAAATCAGCCTGACGGATAAATCCGCCACCGATGCTGAAACCAAGAAAGCCCGTGCTACCGTACTTTTAATCAATGGCAATGGGCATGTCGAAATCTGTGCTAAAAACGATGAGCGCAAAATGTGTGAATACACTTCCAAAGAATAACAACGGTATCTTATGAACATTACTAATCCTACTCATCTCAGATCATTTAAAGGCCGTCTGAAAACGAGCTCATCAAGCTTTACCCCAAAACTTCAATCAGGCATGACCCTGATTGAAGTTTTGATTGCCATGTTTGTCCTTGCTATCGGCGTACTGGCCCTTCTGGCTGTTCAATTACGTACCGTATCCAACGTGCGTGAGTCTGAAAATCAAACCACAGTCGCCCAAATTACGCAAAATTTGATTGAAGGCATGCTCATTAATCCGACGCTCTCTGAAGAAACCGATACTGCAGGCGAAAAAACTACTCGTTATAAAAAATCCTACGATGCCTACCTCAAATCAGACTCTAAACAAACTGCAAAATTTGAAGCCAAAATGACCAAAGCGCAACTTGCGCAGGCGCAAATTGCCCAGTTTAAGGCCGACTTAGCCAAAGCCCTTCCCGAAGCCCAAGTCTTCTCGACCATCTGTAAAGATTCTTCCGGTGCAGAGCCGACTTACGAAAATGGGTTTAACGCAAAATGCGATGGCAAAGGCGACACGACCATCGTGAAAGTTTTATGGTTGCAAGATGTCGAAGAAGAAAATAGCGCAAAAAATCTCAATAAATCGGGGCATCACGTTGTCTATACCTACCAATCACGCGTAAGAGACTAACAATGAACAATAAACGCTTACTCAACCATATTCCCAATAAAACCGCGATGCGCGGTTTCAGCATCCTTGAATTTCTGGTTGCCAGTCTGCTCAGTATGATCGTCTTAATGGCTGTCAGCTCCACCTACTTCACTGCACGCGGATTAAACAAATCTGCCAACTCCCGCATCGGTATCCAGCAAGATTTGCGCAACACCGCCAATATGATCGTCCGCGATGCGCGTATGGCAGGCAATTTCGGTTGCTTCAATATGTCGAATTCTCCCGCCTCTGCAGTAATAGAAGACAAAAGCTCAGATGAATATGCCTTGAAAACAGCCGGTGTTAATAAGCTGTTACCTGTTAAAGAAATCAATAAATTAAGCTATACCGGCTTTGCTCAAACCGGCAAAGCCCTGCTGTTCCAATACGGTATCGACAAAGCAGACTCAACTGAAAAAACTGCCATTGCCAGCAGCTGCTACGGTATTGCCAAACCTCACACAGAAATTAAAGATTTGGCTGCGGCAAAATCGGCTTTAAAAATTACCAACTCTGATCAAGACGGCAGTATCGCCATCATGAAACATGAAATAATTGCCTACGCTGTCGGCAAACTTGGCGAAGAGAGCGGTTTGTTCCGTTTCCAATTATCAAATGATGGCTCATGGAGTAATCCGCAGCTGTTGATTAAAGGCATTACAACCATGGATATCCACTATATCTATGCAGAATGTCCTAATTCTGAAAATGCATCTGCCAGCGGAGTAAATACAGAATCATTTGATTACAAAAACGCATTGGATATCTCAGCTGAGGCTAAGTCTCCGGCTTCTATCCAAATCGTACTGAATAACGGCAGTATTGACCCATCAAAAGAACAAGACAATAAAGTCGATATCTATAATATTAATGCCACTATCCGCGGAGGAAACGTATGCGCCGACCGATCACTCTAATCAAACCTGACCGGCAGCAGGGCTATGCTTTGTTTATCGTTTTAATGATGATGGTCGTCATCGCCCTGCTCGTGGTCACAGCTACCCAGTCCTACAATACTGAACAGCGTATCAGCGCCAACGATGCCGACCGCAAACTGACAACCACTTTGGCCGAAGCGGCATTGCGTGAAGGTGAAAATCAAATTTTTGATATTGAAGGGAAAAAGACTACTTTTACCGCAAAATGTGAAAAAGGTTTATGTTCCACACCAAATGTCAAATCCAATGGCGATTTTACTGAAGAAGGTAGCCCAACCGTAGATGCTTGGAAGCGTAAATGCGACAAAAGCCTGTGTATTGACACCAATGGTACGGAATATCCTTTAGATAAAAAAAGCGGCATCGCAAACAATCCACGCTACATCATCGAATATTTAGGCAAAACTACCGAGGGTCGAATTACCTACCGCGTTACTGCCAAAGCATGGGGTAAGAATGCCAATACCCAAGTCGTCCTTCAGTCTTACGTTGCCAGCGAATAATAAAATGAATACTACCTCTACCCAACAACTAGGCTTTACGCTGGTTGAGATGATGATTGCCGTCGCCATCTTAGCCATTCTGAGCATCATTGCCATTCCCTCTTACAACCGCTACATTGAACGCGGCTACCAATCACAAGCGCATGCCGAGTTAGTTGCCATCAATTCTGCTTTTAAAACCCAGATGGTTAAAAATCCAAAGTGGAAAACTGATGAGATTAAAACCAAGTTGGATGACTTTATTTCCTCATATAAAGGCCATAAAGATTTGGCAGACAAATACCAATACTCTGCCGAAATGATTGATACCAATAAAAGCCGAGCCTATCGTTTGAAAGCCATTCCCACAAAAACTGGCTACACCCTTTCCGTTTGGATGGATAGTTTGGGCAATGCTTACAAATGCACTGATATGGATTCTGCCAAAGATTTCAAAACCACAATGACCAATGGAAAAGGTTGCGAATCGGTTTCCAAAAAGAAATCTTCTTAGTCTGACAACCATAAAAAAGCAGTGTCATTTTATCGACACTGCTTTTTATATTTTACTGTTTCCAATCATCGTCTCGGCGTTGGCGTTTCAACAAGATCCTGACTGCGCCATCATTGCCTTGTCGAGGCTCGACATAAGCCAATACATCAGGATGCTGCATCAACCAGCGACGCGTCATATTTTTCAAAACCGGTTTATAGCCTGCAGAACCCAAGCCGCTGCCGTGGACAATCTCGCCGCAAACACCGCGTTTTTTCGTAAACTCAATAAATTCGTTCAATACCTGCTGCGCTTCTTCCTGCGTATAGCCGTGCAAATCTACATCCGCCACCACGGGATAATGGCCGTTTCGCAAACGCATCAAATCATTTTTACCCTGCCCGTTTTTACTGAACGAAGCCGGCGGTTCTTCCCAGCCGCCGCTGCCTACATAAAAATAATCTTCCTGCTCCAAAGTCGCCATTTCTTTAGGTCGCGGCTTGATAGGTGATTTATCACGAGGCTGTTCATAATAGTTGCCGGCATTTTTCAACGGCGTAACCTTGCCAACCGCCTTGCTGAAATCTACATCCTCTACCAGCTTTTTAGCCTTCGCTTCGGCTTCCCGCTCCGCGGCTTCCTTTTTCACCTGTTTGCCCAAAGCCTTCAGCGTTTCTTGAAAGTTTGCCGTCATGGTTTGTCCTTTCCAAAAAATTGATTGCGCACATTATAGCAAACCCGATTACAAGACCGTCTGAAAGACTCTTATCATCGCTTCTTGTTTAGGGTATAGTATTAACGTATTGCCAGTCTTACAAAAGAGAGAAAATATGTTTAAACGCCCGGAAGAAATCATCGTCTTGGTACTTGCCCTATTATGGGTCGCACTCAGCTACTACTTCGCCGCCATCCTGATTTCAGATGCCTACACCATCCTCCTGATTACCGTATTGACCTTTATTTGGGCGATTGCATGCTTCCTCTTGTGGCAACGCAACCTAAGCCGTCATATTTGGCCGCTGTTCCTCGGCAGCCTGGTTGCCTGCTGGTGGCCGTACTTCACTTGGCTTGCAAGCGACGTTCCCGAAGGCACATGGTATTCAGGCTGGACATTCAAATCCATTATCTCCCTGATTCCCGTTGTAGCCGCTTATGTCTTCAAGTGGAAACGAAGCCGGAAAAACAAAATTTCCGATACCCTCGCCTGATACCTTACGCCGTCTTTTTCAGACGGCGTTTTCCATATCTGACATAGCGCTCAGACTGTCAACAATCCTAATAAAATGCTATACTCTTCACACGATTTAACACCCTAAAACAGGCCGTCTGAAAGACTTATCAAGATGATCAGCAAACAAGAATACCAAGCCCAAGCCGCACAAGGTTACAACCGCATTCCACTCGTTCAAGAGCTGCTTGCCGATTTGGATACACCGCTCTCAATCTATCTCAAACTTGCCAACAAGCCTTTCACCTACCTGCTCGAATCCGTTGTCGGTGGCGAACGCTTTGGCCGCTATTCCTTCATCGGCCTGCCTTGCAGCCACTATCTCAAAACCAGCGGCAAACATGTCGATGTATATCAAAACGGCGAAATCATCGAACAACATGACGGCAATCCCCTGCCCTTTATCGAAGCTTTCCACAACCGCTTCAAAACGCCCGAAATCCCAAGCCTGCCGCGCTTTACCGGCGGCCTGGTCGGCTACTTTGGTTATGAAACCATCTACAATTTCGAACATTTTGCGCACCGCCTGAAACATACGGCCAAAGCCGATCCACTCGGTACGCCCGACATCCTCCTGATGCTCTCGCAAGAGCTTGCCGTAGTGGATAACCTAAGCGGCAAAATCTACCTGATTGTTTATGCCGATCCGTCTCAAGCCAACGGCTACGAACGCGCACGCGAACGTCTTGAAGACATCCGTACCCAGTTACGCCAAAGTTGTGCCATCCCGCTTTCCCTCGGCAGCAAGCAGACGCAAGCAGTCAGCGAATTTGGAGAAGAACCTTTCAAAGCCTGCGTCAATAAAATCAAAGACTACATCTTTGCAGGCGACTGCATGCAGGTTGTCCCCAGCCAACGCATGAGCATGGAATTTACCGACAATCCGCTTGCCCTCTACCGCGCCCTGCGTACGCTGAACCCATCGCCGTATATGTTCTACTACGATTTCGGCGATTTCCATATTGTCGGCTCTTCGCCCGAAATCCTCGTCCGCCGCGAACGCGACGATGTCATCGTCCGTCCTATCGCCGGTACACGCCTGCGCGGCAAAACACCAGCCGAAGACCTCGCCAACGAGCAAGATCTGCTGAGCGATGCCAAAGAGATTGCCGAACACGTCATGTTGATTGACTTAGGACGCAACGACGTCGGCCGCATCAGTAAAACCGGCGAAGTCAAAGTTACCGACAAAATGGTGATTGAAAAATACTCCCATGTGATGCACATCGTCTCCAACGTCGAAGGCCGTCTGAAAGACGGTATGACCAACATGGACATCCTCGCCGCCACCTTCCCCGCAGGCACACTTTCCGGAGCCCCCAAAGTCCGCGCCATGGAAATCATCGAAGAAGTCGAGCCGAGCAAACGCGGCATCTACGGCGGCGCAGTCGGCGTATGGAGTTTCAACAACGACATGGACTTGGCCATTGCCATTCGTACTGCCGTGATTAAAAACAATACACTCTTCGTCCAAAGCGGCGCAGGCGTAGTTGCCGACTCAGACCCAACATCCGAATGGCAGGAAACCCAAAACAAAGCCCGTGCAATAATCCGTGCAGCGCAAATGGTGCAAGAAGGGCTGGATAAATAATTTTCAGACGGCCTGCGCTCTGAAATGACTAAACAACAAGATTATGATACTAAACGAAAAACAACTAAAATCCATCAGCAAATTCCTCAGCTTTATCTTGCGCCATCATCCCGAGCAAATCGGCATTACTTTGGATAAAGACGGCTGGGTGGATATTGATACCTTACTGACGCAGGTAAACCATCCCGAGCGCGGCTTTACGGGCAATCCGCTGACCTACGAAGTATTGTTGGAAGTGGTCGAAAACAACGATAAAAAACGATTTACGATTTCCGAAGACGGCAATCGCATCCGCGCTGCGCAAGGTCATTCGACGGCACAAGTTCAGGTCGAACACAAAGTGGCAACACCTCCTCAGATTTTGTATCACGGTACGGCTGAACGCTCTGTTCCGTCTATTTTGGAGCAAGGCCTGCATTCTGCCTCGCGCCATTTTGTTCATCTATCTGCCGATGCCGCAACAGCCGTTAAAGTCGGCTCCCGCCACGGCAAGCCGGTTGGATTGGCCATCGACACTGTCGCCATGCTTGCGGCAGGGCATCAATTTTATTTGGCGGACAACGGCGTATGGTTAACTGAAAACGTTCCGCCGCAATTTATCGGCAAACTTTAAAACACCAGGCCGTCTAAAGCCGTAAAACCATTTTCAGACGGCCTGCAAACACCCTACACAATTTCTTCATAAAGCGATTATCCATGAACACATCCCCCATCCTCCCTCCTGCTATGCTCGGCATTCTTGGCGGCGGACAATTAGGCAGAATGTTTACTGTTGCTGCCAAAACCATGGGCTACAAAGTAACCGTACTCGATCCCGACCCGAATGCGCCGGCAGCGGAATTTGCCGACCGCCATTTGTGTGCGCCGTTTGATGACCCGACCGCTTTGGAAGAATTGGCAAAATGCGCGGCTGTTACGACCGAGTTTGAAAACGTCAATGCCGACGCGATGCGTTTTCTCGCCAAACACACCAATGTTTCCCCTAGTGGCGACTGCGTTGCCATCGCGCAAAACCGCATTCAGGAAAAGGCATGGATACGCAAAGCAGGCCTGCAAACCGCGCCGTATCAAGCAGTTTGCAAAGCCGAAGACATCACTGAAGAAAGCGTGCAATTTTTGCCCGGCATCCTGAAAACTGCCACTTTGGGCTATGACGGCAAAGGCCAAATCCGCGTAAAAACATTGGATGAACTCAAAGCCGCATTTGCCGAACACGGCGGCGTGGATTGCGTTTTAGAAAAAATGGTGGACTTGCGCGGCGAGATTTCCGTTATCGTATGCCGTCTGAACAATGACAAAGTGCTAACTTTCGACCCTGCCGAAAATATTCACGAAAACGGTATCCTCGCCTACTCTATCGTCCCTGCACGACTGAGTGCCGACGTGCAGCAACAGGCGCGACAAATGGCGCAGCGTTTGGCCGATGAATTGAACTACGTCGGCGTATTGGCAGTAGAAATGTTTGTTGTCGGCGACACGCATGAATTGGTCGTCAACGAAATCGCCCCGCGTCCGCACAATTCCGGCCACCATACCATCGACGCCTGCGCGACAGACCAATTCCAGCAACAGGTCCGCCTGATGTGCAACCTGCCTCCGGCTGACACTAAATTACTGAGTTCTTGCTGTATGGCGAATATTTTGGGTGACGTTTGGAAGGAAGACGGCGGCGAACCCGAATGGCTGCCGCTGCAAAGCAACCCGAACGCACATCTGCATCTTTACGGTAAAAAAGCCGCGCGCAAAGGCCGAAAAATGGGCCACTTTACCGTCTTGGCCAACGATGCGGACAACGCGTTCCAAACTGCACAAACCTTACATCAAAGCCTGTAACCTTACCCACTTTTTTCAGACGGCCTTTGATTGCCAAAGGCCGTCTGAAATCAATTTTTCCGACCATCCGCCATGAGCCTTCTGACCATCCTCCGTCCGGCAACCGAAAAAGACTGCCAAGCCATACACAACGCCCATCTGCATGCCGTTCAATACGCCTGCATCCGCAGTTACGATGAAACCATTATGCACGCATGGGAAAGTCTGCTCGACATCAACAGCTATTTGGAAACCATCTCCGATAAAAACAAAGCATTGTGGGTGGTCGAATACAAAGGGCTGATTCAAGGCTTCTTCCAAGTCGATTTCAAAGAAGCGCAATTGGACGCCTTATACGTCCATCCGCTCTTCCACAATCTCGGCTTGGGTACGGCCCTGCTCAGCCGTGCCGAAGAAATGGCACGAAATGCAGGCCTCAGCTTTCTCAAACTGTATGCCTCGCTCAATTCCGTACCTTTTTATCGACTTAACCGCTACGAATCGCTCGGTACTGCCGTGTTGCAGCTGAACAAAACCGTCCGCGTCGAATGCGAATTGATGCGCAAATACCTGTAATTTTCTCTTCTGCCGTTGCTTTTTTGAAAGAAACCGATGTCCCGAATTGCCGCCCTGCCCGACCATCTCGTCAACCAAATCGCCGCCGGAGAAGTGGTCGAACGCCCTGCCAACGCCTTGAAAGAAATCGTTGAAAACAGTATCGATGCAGGCGCGACAGTGATTGATGTCGAGCTGGCAGGCGGCGGCATCCGCCTGATTCGCGTCAGCGACAACGGCAGCGGTATCCATCCGGACGACATCGAGCTTGCGCTCC
This sequence comes from Neisseria sp. P0021.S006, assembly GCF_051956895.1. NCBI lineage: Bacteria > Pseudomonadati > Pseudomonadota > Betaproteobacteria > Neisseriales > Neisseriaceae > Neisseria > Neisseria sp. P0021.S006. The sequence continues at coordinate 29,629 of NZ_JBQCWZ010000003.1, read as the reverse complement.
ACCGCCATGCCACCAGCAAAATCAAAACCTTAAACGATTTGGAACACGTTGCCAGCATGGGCTTTCGCGGCGAAGGCTTGGCAAGCATCGCCTCCGTCAGCCGCCTGACCCTGACCAGCCGCCAAGAAGACAGTTCGCACGCGACCCAAGTCAAAGCAGAAGACGGCAAACTCAGCAGCCCTACGGTAGCCGCCCACCCCGTCGGCACCACCATCGAAGCTGCCGAACTCTTCTTCAATACCCCCGCGCGGCGCAAGTTCCTCAAATCTGAAAACACCGAATACGCCCACTGCGCCACCATGCTCGAACGCCTCGCTCTGGCGCATCCGCACATTGCCTTCTCACTCAAACGCGACAGCAAACAAGTATTCAAACTTCCTGCACAAAGCCTGCATGAACGGATTGCCGCCATTGTCGGCGATGATTTTCAGACGGCCTCATTGGAAATTGACAGCGGCAATGGCGCGCTGCGGCTTTATGGCGCGATTGCCAAGCCGACCTTTGCCAAAGGCAAAACCGACAAACAATACTGCTTCGTCAACCATCGTTTTGTCCGCGACAAAGTCATGCTCCATGCCGTCAAGCAGGCATACCGCGACGTATTGCACAACGCGCTGACGCCTGCTTTCGTCCTCTTCCTCGACCTGCCGCCCGAAGCCGTGGATGTCAACGTCCACCCGACCAAAACAGAGATCCGCTTCCACGACAGCCAGCAGGTGCACCAACTCGTGTTCCACACGCTCAACAAAGCCCTTGCCGATACACGCGCCGACCTGACCGAAAGCGTCAGCAATGCAGGCGAAGTGTTGCATGACATTACCGGCGTTACTCCTGCACCAATGCCGTCTGAAAACAACAGCGAAAATCTGTTTGATAGCGCATCCAACTACCCAACAGGCAACAAACCCGATACACGCAATGCCTTTGGTCCATCAGGCAAAACCGCGCCCATGCCCTACCAAGCCTCGCGTGCGCCGCAACAACGCAGCCTGTCTCTGCGCGAAAGCCGCGCGGCCATGAATACTTACGCCGAGCTCTACAAAAAAACCGACGACATCGACCTTGAGTTGAGCCAATTCGAGCAGGCATGTTTCGGTAATATGCCGTCTGAAACGCCTACTCCCCAAACAGATACGCCGCTTTCAGACGGCCTTCCCTCCCAATCCGAACTGCCGCCACTAGGCTTCGCCATCGCCCAACTCTTAGGCATCTACATCCTTGCCCAAGCCGAAGACAGCCTGTTGCTCATCGATATGCACGCTGCCGCCGAACGCGTCAACTACGAGAAAATGAAACTCCAACGTCAGGAAAACGGCAACCTGCAAAGCCAACGCTTGCTCATCCCCGTTACCTTCGCCGCGTCCCACGAAGAATGCGCCTCCCTTGCCGATCACGCCGAAACGCTGGCAGGCTTTGGCCTGGAATTGTCCGACATGGGCGGCAATACCCTTGCCGTCCGCGCAGTTCCCGCCATGCTCGGCAAAGCCGACGTCGTTTCACTGGCCAAAGATGTATTGGGCGAACTCGCCCAAGTCGGCAGCAGCCAAACCATCGAGGAACACGAAAACCACATCCTCGCCACCATGTCCTGCCACGGCTCAGTCCGCGCCGGCCGCCAACTGACTTTGCCCGAAATGAACGCACTCCTGCGCGATATGGAAAACACACCGCGTAGCAACCAGTGCAATCACGGCCGTCCGACATGGGTCAAACTGACTTTAAAAGAATTGGATGCGTTGTTTTTACGCGGACAGTAATACAGTAATAAAGAGCAGTCAAAAGCTTTAAAGCTCCCTGAAAACATCAATATGTGTTTTTAGATAGCTTATTTGCAAAATCTCGTCTATGAATAAAACCCTATTTTTCATACTGATCACCTTATTGATACAACCTGTTTATGCAGAAAAAATAAGATATGACAAACCTGAATATTGGCAATTAATCCATTCTTATCCCGATAAAAGTAAATCGATCTACGGTAATACTCTTATCCGATCGCTTTCACCCCAAAGTTTATTGATGGAGATACGTCATAAGAAAGCTAAGCCACTGCCTAAAAATAACTCAATAAATAGTCAAAAGAATATGATAGGAAAGGACTATATTAAAGCTCGTTTTAAACTCCAAATTGACTGTGAAAATCAAAAAATGGCATATGAAGACTTTGCATTTTTTGACAGTAAGGATCAATTGAGTGCATATGGAGTCCTATCTTCCGAAGAACTGCAATGGTTTGAAATAAAAAACAATTTAATTGCTGAAAAACTCTATCGCTTTACTTGTGAGTTTTGAATAAATGCAATAAAAAATACAAAAGGCCGTCTGAAAAAATGTTCAGACGGCCTTTTAACTTATTTGCCTTTAACGAATATCCATAGGCGCAAACGATTTCACGGTTTCATCGATTGCTTTAACACGGGTCAGGAAATCTTCCAATTGCGCAAGCGGCAATGCGCTTGGGCCATCACATTTGGCTTGGTCGGGATTGGCATGGGATTCAAGGAACAAACCGGCCAAGTGGGTTGCCATACCGGCAAGCGCCAAGTCCAATACTTGGGTGCGACGGCCGCCTGATGCTGCGGCACCGGATTCGCGTGTTTGCAGGGAATGGGTTACGTCAAAAATAACGGGCAGGTTGTTACACGTTTTTTTCATCACGCCAAAGCCGAGCATATCGACCACCAAATTGTCGTAGCCGAAGTTTGCGCCGCGTTCGCACAAAATGATTTGATCGTTGCCTGCTTCTTGGAATTTCTCCACAATGTTTTTCATTTGAGAAGGGCTGAGGAATTGCGGCTTTTTGATGTTAATGACATTGCCGGTTTTCGCCATTGCCACCACCAAATCGGTTTGGCGTGCCAAGAAGGCAGGCAACTGGATGACATCGCAGACTTCGGCAACCGGCTGGCATTGGTAAGGCTCGTGAACATCGGTAATCACGGGAACGTTAAACTCGCGCTTCACCGCTTGAAAAATCTTCATGCCTTCGTCCAGACCTACACCGCGGAAAGAGTGGATGGAAGAGCGGTTTGCCTTGTCGAAAGAGGCTTTAAAAACGTAAGGGATGCCGAGTTTATCGGTTACTTTAACGTATTGCTCACAGGCTTTCAGCGTAGAGTCGAGGTCTTCAAGGACATTGATGCCGCCGAAAAGGGTAAAGGGCGCATCGTTGCTGACAGTGATGTTGTTGATTTGGATATTCACGGCGAAGCCTTTCAGATAAGTTGAATTTGGGAAACAGGCCGTCTGAAACGTTTCAGACGGCCTTTGTTTGAATATTACAACACGGTGTGCGGCGGCTCATAAGAAATCACGTCGCGGATTTTATTGTTCTCATCGACGAGGACGACTTTCGGCTCATGCGCTGCAATTTCGGGTTCGGACAACATGACGTAAGACATGATAATTACGATGTCGCCTTTTTGAACCAAACGCGCGGCCGCGCCATTCAAGCAAACGACGCCGCTACCGCGTTCGCCGGGAATGGTGTAGGTTTCAAGACGTTCGCCGTTGTTATTGTTGACGATGGCGACTTTTTCGTTCACGCAAATACCTGCCGCATCCAGCAGGTCTTGGTCAACGGTAATGCTGCCGACGTAGTTGAGGTCGGCTTCGGTAACGGTGGCACGGTGGATTTTGCCGCCGAGCATGGTACGGAACATGGGTTTCCTTTTTGATTGTGGGTTGATTTGCGGTTTTAACTTCAGAGAAGTTAAAACCGCTGTTTGTGTGATTGAGGATTAGTTATTGGGAAAGTCTGATTCGTCGAACTCAGGTTCCGGGTCGCTTTGAAGAACTTTTCCGTTTAATTTCAACTCGCTGTTTTGCAGAGTCAGATGGGTTTTGACATTATCGTCTTCTAAGGTCAAATATTTTTCTCTTGCCATACTTTTGATGGTGCTGTCTACCATCAGGCGCAAGGTCTCGTTGATATCATCGATGCTGGCGCGGCCTGCGGCTTCATCTTCGGCATTGACGCTAAACAGGCTGCTTGCTTGGTTGACGGCGAGCTGCTCCAACAATTTTTGCGGTACGCTCATGTTGAAGTCGGCTTCGGTTTTCTTCAGCATATCGCCCAAATTGTTGAGGTCTTTAGCTGCCAAACCTTTAAACGCGAGTTTGCCGCTGACATCGACATCACCATGAGGCATGGTGAATTTGAAGGTTTTGACGTTTAAAACTGGATTGTTGGTAAACAGGCCCGAAGCCTCGTTTTTGGCCGTCTGAATCAAGGAAGCCTGAATTTCTTCTTCGCTCATTTTCTTCACGGACACTTCGGCAATTTTGTTTTTCAATGCCAAAAGTGATGCCGCATCCAAATGCTCGGCAGCGACATTGATGTCCAGAGGGCCGTATTTGTCTTCGCCATAAGTCAGACTTTCAAATTGGAAGCGGCCTTCACTGTTGATGAATTTATCGACTTCGCCGGTCTGCGTATCGAAACGCAGTTTGCTGACTTCGATTTTAGACGGAGCAATCGTGCCGGTCGGATTGATGAATGCACCGATTTGCAGGTTGGTCACAAGGTTGACCAACTCATTCAACTTAACGTTGTAATCGATGTTTTCTTTCCATTGCAGCAGGAATTTATCCAGCGTAATGCTGCTCTTGCCCAAAGCAAGCTTGGTCAGGCCGTCTTCCGTTTCGGATTGGAAGCGCAGGTTTTCCAAAGATACATCGCCTTTGTCGGCCAATTTGACTTGTAAAGACGGCGCGAGGTAATCGTGGCGATAGCTTTTGAAGCCTTGGCTGTAATCGGTATTGCCGCCAAAGCCTTTCCAGTTGAGCTTGATACCGGAGAGCTCTTCATAGTCGAAGGCGGGGATATTGAGGCTGAGTTTGCCGTCGCCGGAAAGATAAACCGTATTGGTCATGGTCAACGGCGTTTGCTGGCCGAAGAAGCGATCCAAAACTTTTTTGGTTTCCGGATGGTATTGGAACTCGGTTTCCACGTGCGCACGCGTACCGAAGCCGCCGGCAAACGGGCCGTGGGTCACGTGGTTGATGACCGTAATCGGCTCTTGCAGGACGGTTTTCAAATTGTCCGGCAGATATTTTTGCGTATTTTGAAGCAGGGTCGGCTTGAGGCGGATGACGGTCGTCTCGGTTGAACTGAACCAGCCGCGATCGTATTGGTGGGACTCAACGGTCAGGAAACCGGATTCCTGCAACAGCTTTTGCTGCTCGGTCAGGCTTTCTTCCGCTTTGACACCAAGATAATAAGGCGTGCCGAGCGCAGCGGCGACAACAACGGCGGCAGTCGGGATAAGATACTTTTTCATCACTTCAAACAGATTAGGTTCAAAGCGTAAAGCATAGCATTTTTTAGCTGTTTTGTCTTATCCGCCGTTTCAGACGGCCTTTAGGTAAAGATTGTGATATTATGCAAACATAAACGGTTTTTACACTTTTGGCAGGCCTTACCCTGTCTGCCAAGATGTCATTAAAGGTTTGCAAATGCTTTTATTTATCGACAATTACGACAGCTTCACCTACAACATCGTCCAATACTTTGCCGAATTGGGGCAGGAAGTTTTGGTTCGCTGCAACGATGAAATCACCATCGAAGAAATCGAAGCCGTGAAACCTCAATATCTGGTCATCGGCCCCGGCCCTTGTTCCCCGAAAGAAGCAGGCATTTCTGTTGCGGCCATGCAGCACTTTGCCGGCAGGCTGCCCGTCATGGGCGTGTGCCTCGGCCATCAAACCATGGGCGAAGCGTTCGGCGGCAATGTCGTGCGCGCGCAAACAATGATGCACGGCAAAGTCTCCCCTGTTTTCCATCACGGCACAGGCATGTTTAAAGACCTGCCCAATCCGGTCAACTGCACGCGCTACCACAGCCTCGCCATCGACCGCGCCACCCTGCCCGACTGCCTCGAAATTACCGCATGGACGGAAGACGGCGAAATCATGGGCGTACGCCATAAAGAATATGCCGTCGAAGGCGTACAGTTCCACCCCGAAGCCCTGCTGACCGAACACGGCCACGATATGCTGAAAAACTTCTTGGAAGAATTCAAAAACTATCGCCCGCAAAAATCTTAATGAAAGGCCGTCTGAAAGGTGTTTGACAGTGTTCAAACCGCATTTTCAGACGGCCTGAATCACACCGGACACGAACAAAGGAAAATCATGATTACCCCTCAACAAGCGATTGAACGCCTCATCAGCAACAACGAACTTTTCTACGATGAAATGACCGACCTCATGCGCCAAATCATGAGCGGCCAAGTTCCGCCCGAGCAAATCGCCGCTATCCTGACCGGCCTGCGGATTAAAGTTGAAACCGTTTCCGAGATTACCGCTGCAGCCAGCGTGATGCGCGAATTTGCCACCAAAGTGCCGCTAGAAAACGCCGATGACTTGGTCGATATTGTCGGCACAGGCGGCGACGGTGCCAAAACCTTCAATATTTCCACGACTTCCATGTTTGTCGCGGCTGCGGCAGGCGCGAAAGTCGCCAAACACGGCGGCCGCTCCGTTTCTTCATCCAGCGGCGCTGCCGATGTCATGGAACAAATGGGCGCCAACCTCAACCTCAACCCCGAACAGGTTGCCCAAAGCATTCAGCAAACCGGCATCGGCTTTATGTTCGCGCCCAACCACCACAGCGCTATGCGCTATGTTGCCCCAGTCCGCCGTTCGCTCGGCTTCCGCAGCATCTTCAATATCTTGGGCCCGCTGACCAATCCTGCCGGCGCGGCAAACCAACTCTTGGGCGTGTTCCACATCGACTTGTGCGGCATTCTTTCCCGCGTATTGCAACAGCTTGGTTCCAAGCATGTTTTGGTTGTGTGCGGCGAAGGCGGTTTGGATGAAATCACGCTGACCGGCAAAACCCGCGTTGCCGAACTGAAAGACGGCAAAATCACCGAATACGATATCAGCCCGGCCGATTTCGGCATGGAAATCCGCCGCAATTTGGACGAAATCAAAGTCGAAAACGCGCAAGAATCCCTGCAAAAAATGAACGAAGTGCTGGATGGCAAAGTCGGTGCCGCACGCGACATCGTCGTCCTCAATGCAGCCGCCGCGCTCTACGCAGGAAATGTGGTCGCATCGCTGGCGGACGGTGTCAAAGCCGCGCAAGAAGCCATCGACTCCGGCAAAGCCAAAGCCAAAAAAGACGAGTTTATCGAATTTGGCAAACAGTTTGCCTAAACTTTAAAACCATAAACAAAGGCCGTCTGAAAAATCTTTCAGACGGCCTTTTATTCTTTAAATATTAAAATTTGCTTTTAATATCATTAATCAAGCCTTCAGCTTTTTCTTTGGCTTCTTCAGCCAAGTGTGCTACTTTCTCTTTGGCTTCACCGGCTAAATGAGCTGCTTTTTCTTTAGCTTCACCTGCAAAGTTTTCTACTTTTTCTTTAGCCTCGCCTGCGAAGTGCGCCGCTTTTTCTTTGGCTTCACCTGCAAAGTTTTCTGCTTTTTCTTTAGCATCCGCAGCAACTTCTTTTGTCTTACCGACGCCTTGTTGAACTACGCCTTCAGCTTTGAGTTTGGAATCGTCAAGAACTTCGCCGGCTTTCTCTTTTACTTCACCGCTGATTTGATCTAATTTGCCAGTCATCATTTATTCCTTCTTAGTTTCATGTTGATAAGAGTAATCACTATACCCCAATAGATATTGGGTTGCAACTTAAAGTCTGTCTCAATATTAAAAACATAATAAAAATGGATTACGTCAAGTTAGCACAACTGTTTCAATATCGCTTCGGCTACTGCCTCGCCTATCATCTTGCTGCCGAACTCATTGAAATGAAGTCCATCGCACAGCATCACATCGGTCAAATCCTGCTCAAACATCAGACTGTATAAATCATTGACGGTAAAACCATATTGCCTTGCCAAATCCTCCGCCACACGGTTATAGGCCTTCAAGTCGGCCAGATAGCGGCGCGAGGGTTTGACGATATTGTGTACGCTTTCCAAAAACGGCGTACTGCTCGCCCAAATAATTTTTGCCCCTGTCTGTTTCAGATAATCGAAAATTTGAATCAGGTTGCTGCGATAGGTTTTTATATCGGCCACCGGCTCATTACAGCCTTGATTATGGCGGATGTCGTGCAAACCGCAATTGATGTGGATAATGTCTCCCACAGTCGCACCCTCTGTCCATTGCCTGATATGCTCTAACACATCATGCGACGAACGGCAGTTTTCCGATGGAGAAACAATATCCACCTCAGGCAAAGCGGCGCGCGTGTAAGGCTCCGAAGCAAGCCGAACGGAGTCGCCGATTAAGTAAACGGTCATTTTTGTTCTCCTCCCTTTATTTGAATCAACAGCAAGGCCGTCTGAAATATCACTTATATTATTATAAGAGTGCTATTTCAGACGGCCTTAACTTCAGTCAAGTTCTATCGTTAAATCATCAATTAGAGCTGACTGTTTTTATAAAAATCAATTAATTGCTTGGCCTGCAACATGGGCAGCCCAAAACGGTCGCTCACGGCTTTCAAATCCTTCCATTCCTGACCAGTCAGATTCTGCCCAACCCATTTGAGGTTTTCCGGATTGCTTTTGATTTTCTCAAAATACGCCTGCTTGCGTTTCCAGTTGCGCGACCACACCAGCAACATGGTAAAAATACATAAAACAATCAATACAATATTGGTAAACAACATCATGTCCATACAACATACTCCCGCTTGGGCCTCAAAATCAGAAAATATGGATTAAAGGCCGTCTGAAAAAACAGTCTTCAAACGGCCTCGGCGTGACGCTCAACGTTGCATTTCCATCATTAACGCCTGACAAGCAGCTTCGTTTTCCAAAGCACAAGATTCGCTCAGTTGGTTTAAACGGCTGTCGCGGTCTGATGTAGTGCCTTGCGCCATCTCCGTTTTAGTTTCTTCAAGATTGGTACAGGCATTTTCATAACCGCCTTTACAAGCCCGTTCGTAGAGCTTGACCGCTGCGGCATAATCCATGCCCAAACCGCTGGACGGATTAAGATACAGATTACCCAAAACATTGCAGCCGCGCATATTACCGCCATCGCAGGCTTTTTTCAGAAACGGATACGCATGAGCAGGCGCTTCAAGATAATCGCGCATCCAAATGGCCGCAGTGACGCAACTCTCCAGATTGTTCCGATTGCATTCCCGTATCAGCTTATCGTGCTGCTTCTCGCTGTAATCCTCAGCCTGCACGCTAAATGCAGTGGCAACCAATGCTAAACCAAACAATAAACGAAGTGTTTTCATCTGATTATTTCTCCAAAAATATTTGATGACAGGCCGTCTGAAAAAACAATCTTCAGACGGCCTTTATATTATCACTCAATGTTCACCCGTTTCAGGCGCAAGGCATTGCTCAACACGGAAACCGAGCTTGCCGCCATTGCCGCGCCTGCGATAACGGGGTTTAAAAAGCCGAGCGCGGCGAGCGGAATGCCCAAAATATTGTAGAAGAAGGCGAAAAACAGGTTTTGCTTGATGTTTTTCAAAGTTGCCTGCGACACCAGCAGGGCATCGGCGAGCTGGTTGACCGAATGCTGCATCAGTGTGGCGGATGCGGTGTGTTCGGCAACGTCCGCACCGCCTTTCATGGCGAAGCTGACGTTGGCGGCGGCGAGCGCGGGTGCGTCGTTGATGCCGTCGCCGACCATCGCCACGGTTTTGCCGGCGGCTTTGAGTTTCTGCACTTCGGCGGCTTTATCGCGCGGACTCATATTACCAAAGGCGTGTGCGATGCCCAGTTGTTTGGCGACATATTCGACCGTGCCTTGGTTGTCGCCGCTCATAATATAGACATCGATATTGTGTTTTTTCAGACGGCCTATGGCTTCGGCGGTATCGGCTTTCAACGCGTCTGCAAGTGCGAATGCGCCGATGGGTTTGTTATCGACCGAGACTGCAACAATGCTTGCAATGTCCCAAACGCCGTCTGAAAACTTCGGCAAGGTCAGTTCGGCAAATTCTGCTTTGCCTGCTTTCACCAAACCCACGCCTTCCACTTCGGCGGTAATGCCTGCGCCAACAACGGTTTGGGCGTTTTGTGCTGCGGGGATTTCCAAACCGCGCGCTTGGGCGGCGGAAACGATGGCTCGGGCGAGCGGATGAGCGGCGTTTTGTTCGACGGTGGCGGCGATTCGGTACAAAGCATCTTCGTCAAAGCCGCTGTCGGGAACGCAATAAACGGCGGCAACCTGCGGCCTGCCTTCGGTCAGCGTGCCGGTTTTGTCCAACACGACAGCATCGACGTGAGCAGCTTCTTCCATCGCCGCCGCGTCTTTGAACCAAATACCGTGTTTCACCGCCTTGCCCATGCCGACCATAATCGCGGCGGGCGTCGCCAGACCGAGCGCGCACGGGCAGGCAATCACCAAAACGGCAACGGCGTGCATCAGCGCCACCGTCCAATCGCCTTTCACCAGCCAAGTGGCGATAAAAGTCAGAAGCGCGATGCCCACGACGGCAGGCACGAACACCGCCGCCGCCTTGTCTGCCACGCGTGCAATCGGTGCCTTGCTGCCTTGCGCTTCGGACAGCGCGTTCATCATGTCGCCGAGCAGGGTTTGGCTGCCGAGCTGCGTAGCGCGGTATACCACGCTGCCTTCGGTCATCAGCGCACCTGCCAACACTTTGCCGCCCACCTTTTTCTCTTCGGGGTTGGATTCGCCGGTAAGATGGCTCTCGTCCGCCCAACCGCTGCCGCTCTCGATGATGCCGTCGGCGGCAATGCGTTCGCCGTGGTTGGCGCGGATAAGGTCGCCGATTTGCACTTGGTCGATGGGCAGTTGTTTCCATTCGCCATCGCGTTGCACGTTGACTTGGGTCGGCGTGAGTTTGAGCAGCAAGCCCAAGCTGTTGAGGCTAGATTTTTTGGTGCGGTGTTCCAAAAATTTGCCCAGCGACACAAAACCGATCACCATCACGCCTACTTCAAAATACACGTGTGCCATGCCGTGCGCCGCGTGCGGGCTGAAAAACAGCATATAAACGGAATACAGGTAAATCGATACCGTGCCGATGGTAACCAGCACGTCCATATTCGCCAACCCGCCCTTAATGCTTGCCCACGCGCTTTTGTAAAACGGCACCGCCAGCCAAAGCTGCACCACGCTTGCCAGCACAAATTGCCATACAGGCGGAATCATCCAATCGTGCCGCCCGATCATCATCCCTGCCATGCCGATAAGGAACGGAATATTGATGGCCAACAAAAGCCACAGCCTCCAGCTTACATGCGCTGCTTCTTCGGGCTGCGGCAGCGCGTCTTCCGTTTTTTCCTTTGCGCCGTAACCGGTTTTCTCAATGATTTTGGCGATGTCGGCTGCGGAGGTTTTGCTGTCGTCAAACGTAACCTGCGCTTCCTCGCTGGCAAAGTTCACCCCTGCCGATTCGACAAAATCTTTTTTGTTCAACACTTTTTCAATACGCGAAGCGCAGGCCTGACAGGTCATGCCTTCGATTTGAAAACGGACTTTTTGTTGCATGGTTTCTTCCTTCTGAATGTGGTTGGGCTACCTGAAAAAAGCGGAGCAGGGTTTTCAGGTAGCCTTTGGGGTGTTGCAGTCGATTTGTTGCGATTCGATTTACAAAGCCGCATCAAAGCCGCCGTCTTCCACCGCTTCTATCAGCGCGGCGGGGTTGGTTTGGGCGGGGTCGAATTCCACGACGGCATTCTTGTTTTCCAGGCTCACTTCGGCCTTGTCCACGCCGTTTACGCCTTCGAGGATGCTGGTAACGCTTTTCACGCAGCCGCCGCAGGTCATGCCTTCGATGTTTAATGTGATGGTTTGCATAGGGTTTCCTTTCTGTTGGAATGAGGCTGAGGTTTTAAAGCCCGTTGCAGCCAAAGCTTTCAGGTAACCTGAAATGATGGGTCTGCTCTTGCTTTCCCGCTAAGTGCCGCCACTATAAAGCTTTACCCGAAGTAAAGGTCAAGCATCATGATGAACATCAGCCAGGCCGCGGCCGAGAGCGGCCTTTCCGCCAAACAAATCCGCGACTACGAAAAGCACGGCCTAATCGCCCCGGCCGCGCGCAGCGAAGCGGGCTACCGCCGCTACGGACAGGCCGACCTTGTCCGGCTGTGCTTTATCCGCCATGCGCGGGAAGTGGGCTTTTCGCTGCCGCAGATCGGGCAGCTTTTGAGCCTGCAACACAACCCGCAGCGTACCAGCCGCGAAGTGAAAACGCTCACCGCGCGGCACATCGCCGAGCTGGAAGCCAAAATCGAACACTTGCAGGGCATGGTGGCCGAGCTGCAACGTTGGCACGATGCCTGCGCGGGAGACGACTGCCCGGATTGTGCGATTTTGGCCGGGCTGGAGGAGCGTTAGGCGGCTTGGGCAGAATAGAAACAGTCTACCTGAAAAGTTTCAGGTAGCCTTAGTCGGCCGCTAACGGTTTGGTACAGGCCTCGTTGTAATACGGCAGCCACTTGCCGCCGCTTTGCTTCAGATATGCGCGAAAACTTTTGTTTACCCGTGTGGCGGTGTAATCCAAATAATGGCAAAAAGTAAGTTATCAAGAGACAAAGGCCGTCTGAAGCGTTTCAGACGGCCTTTTCAAAATACGCTTATCGGTTACAAAGCCACATCGTAGCCGCCGTCTTCTACGGCATCAATCAGCGCGTCGGTATCTGTCTTGCTTTCATCAAAAGTAATCACTGCATTTTTGTTTTCCAAGCTGACTTCTGCTTTTTCCACGCCTTCTACGCCTTCCAAAAGACGGGTTACGCTTTTAACACAGCCGCCACAGGTCATGCCATCGATGTTGAGGGTAACAGTTTGCATTTGTATTTCCTTTCATTCACACAAATCAAATATGGTTGCCGAACACTTTACTCCTTACACAAACAGCTTGCAAATTCTTCATTAAGGCCGTCTGAAAAAATGCAGATAGGTGTACAATAACGCCTTTTGCTTCATCAAACGGACATAATAATGACTTCAACATTCAAACAATGGGTTAGTGTATGCGCGCTGGCGGTGGGAGCGTTTATTTTCAATACCACCGAATTCATTCCGATTGCGCTTTTGAGCGACATCGGTCAAAGCTTTGGCAAACCGGCAACGGAAGTGGGCATGATGATCACGGTGTATGCGTGGATTGTTGCGCTCCTATCGCTACCGCTGATGCTGATGACGAAAAACATCGAACGGCGCAAATTATTGCTGATGCTGTTTGCACTGTTCGCGCTGTTTCACGCGCTGTCGTTCTTTTCTTGGAACTTCACCATCCTCTTGGTCAGCCGTGTCGGGATTGCGCTGACACACGCGATCTTTTGGTCGATTACGGCTTCTTTGGCGGTACGGCTTGCCCCCGCCGGCAAAACCAATCAGGCTCTGGGCTTGCTCAGTACGGGTTCGGTTTTGGCGATGGTTTTGGGTATTCCGCTGGGGCGCGTGGTCGGGCAATACTTCGGCTGGCAGCTCAGCTTCCTGCTGATCGGGGTCTGCGCTGCCGGCGTAATGCTGGTGTTGGCCAAAAATCTGCCTGCTTTACCCAGCCAAAATACCGGCTCTTTAAGCAGCCTGCCGAGTTTGTTCAAACGCCGCAACCTGATGCTACTCTATGCAATGACGGTGTTGATTATTACAGCCCATTTCACGGCATACAGCTATATCGAGCCTTTTGTGTTGCAAGTTGGCGGATTTAAGGCAGAACAAGTTACCATCGTTTTGAGCCTGTACGGTTTGGCAGGATTTGCCGCATCTTATCTGTTCGGCAAATGGTTTGCCAAAGCGCAACGTTTGTTTATGCTCGGCGCAGTGGCGGTCATCCTGCTCTCCGCCCTGCTGCTTCTGCCGCTTGCCTCTTTCCCGTATGCGGTATATGCGCTGGTGTTTATTTGGGGCGTGGCCATCGTCATCGTCAGCTTGGGCATGGTCTCCAAAGTATTGACGTTTGCTTCCGATGCGACAGATGTAGCCAACTCGATTTATTCAGGTTTGTACAATGTCGGTATCGGCGGCGGTGCGCTTTTGGGGCATTACGTGACCACTTGGTTCGGTCTTTCCAATATCGGCATTGCAGGCGCGCTCTTAGCTGCGACAGGTTTTGCCGTTTGCGGTTTGTTGTTTAAGGAACAAGACAATCTGACGCAAAACGTTTAAATCCATATAAATCAGGATGGTATTACTGACCCGGCCGTAATTTTGGCAGTTTTACCGATTTGTCCTGATGCTTATTAACCCACGATGGGTCTTCATTCCGCCGGATAAGCAGTTTTCTTGCTGCTTATCCGGTTTTCATTTCATTTTTAAAAAATAATTTACAATTTGTTTACACTACATCAAATTACAAATATACTGTCGCCTATTAGGCCGTCTGAACGTTCGGCTGAAAAGAAAAACCAATCATGTTTCAGAGGAATACATCATGGACTTAAACGCCAAGGATAAGACTCAGCATCCTGAGAACGTCGAGCTTCTCAGTGCGCAGAAGCCGATTACCGACTTTAAAGGACTGCTGACGACCATTATCTCTGCTGTTGTCTGCTTCGGCATTTATTACATCCTTCCCTACAGCCCCGATGCCAACAAAGGTATCGCGCTGTTGATTTTTGTTGCGGCACTTTGGTTTACCGAAGCCGTACACATTACCGTTACCGCGTTGATGATCCCTATCCTTGCCGTTGTACTCGGCTTCCCGGATATGGACATCAAAAAAGCGATGGCCGGTTTCTCCGACCCGACGATTTACATCTTCTTCGGCGGCTTCGCGCTTGCAACCGCCCTGCACATGCAGCGTCTCGACCGTAAAATCGCCGTCAGCCTGTTGCGCCTGTCCCGCGGCAATATGAAAGTTGCCGTGTTGATGCTGTTTGCCGTTACCGCCTTCCTGTCTATGTGGATCAGTAACACTGCGACTGCCGCGATGATGCTGCCTTTGGCAATGGGTATGATGAGCCACCTCGACCAAGAAAAAGAACGCAAAACCTATGTTTTCGTCCTGCTCGGTATCGCCTACTGCGCCAGTATCGGCGGCTTGGGTACCGTGGTCGGTTCTCCGCCGAACATGATTGCCGCCAAAGCGCTGAACTTGGACTTCGTCGGCTGGATGAAACTCGGCCTGCCGATGATGCTGTTGATTCTGCCGCTGATGCTGTTCTCCATGTACGTCATCCTCAAACCTAATTTGAATGAGCGCGTGGAAGTTAAAGCTGAATCTATCCCTTGGACTTTGCACCGCGTTATCGCGCTGTTGATTTTCTTGGCCGCAGCCATCGCTTGGGTATTCAGCTCCAAAATCAAAGCCGCATTCGGTATTTCCAACCCTGATACCGTTATTGCCCTGATTGCCGCCGTTGCCGTCGTCGTATTCGGCGTGGCGCAATGGAAAGAAGTTGCCCGCAATACCGACTGGGGTGTATTGATGCTCTTCGGTGGCGGTATCAGCTTGAGCGCGTTGCTGCAATCTTCCGGCGCATCTGAAGCATTGGGTCAGCAAGTTGCTTCCACGTTCTCCCACTCTCCTGCATTGCTGGTGATTTTCGTGGTTGCCACTTTCATCATCTTCCTTACCGAGTTCACCAGTAACACGGCTTCCGCCGCCCTGCTTGTGCCTATTTTCGCCAGCATTGCCGCGCAAATGGGTCTGCCGGAACAAGTCTTGGTATTCGTCATCGGTGTCGGCGCATCTTGTGCCTTCATGTTGCCGGTTGCCACACCGCCTAACGCGATTGTGTTCGGTACAGGCTTAATCAAACAACGCGAAATGATGAATGTCGGCTTATTGCTGAACATCCTCTGCGTGGTATTGGTTGCTCTGTGGGCTTATGCTGTACTGATGTAAACCATCGACCTAAACAACAAGGCCGTCTGAAAGAATATTTTTCAGACGGCCTTGAAGTTTGTCATTCAGACACAATTTAACGAATGATTAAAACCGGATTCTAACGAAAGGAAACCCATGATTATCCTGCACACCAACAAAGGCGACATCAAAATCGAACTCGATTTCGACAAAGCCCCCGTTACTGCTAAAAACTTCGAGCAATACGTTAAAGATGGCTTCTACGACGGCGTAATCTTCCACCGCGTCATCAAAGGCTTTATGATTCAAGGCGGCGGCATGGATGAAAACATGAACGAAAAAGAAACCCGCGATCCGATTCAAAACGAAGCGTCCAACGGTTTACCTAACGAAAAATACACCATCGCCATGGCGCGTACTTCCGATCCGCACTCTGCCAGCGCGCAATTCTTCATCAACACTGCCGACAACGCTTTCCTGAACTTCCGTTCTAAAGAGTTGTACGGCAAAACTGTCGTCCAAGACTGGGGCTATGCCGTATTCGGTAAAGTCGTTGACGGTTTTGACGTTGTCGATGCCATCGAAGGCGTTTCTACCAAACGTCACGGCTACCACGACGACGTACCGAGCGAACCTGTCATCATCACTAAAGCCGAAGTGGTTTAATCGATTTGATTTCCCATAAAAACAGCCTGTCCGAATTGCAAACGGACAGGCTGTTTTTCAATAATGACACATACCGTCACACATCATAAGTACCGACCACGCATGCCGAATCCAAAACATGGCCTTGCATGGCAAAATGCAGCTCATTAAAGCGGAAACCGCGCGGCAAATCCAAAACGGTATCCAGCGCGTACACAATCAGTTCATAACGATGACGGTTGTTCGGTGGTGCCATACCGCCGTAAAATGAGGCCTCTTCGATTTCAAATTTACCCAACGCGCTCGCCCAAGTGTTCGCGCCCTGTGTGAAATCTGTTGCAGAAATACTTTCATTTTCTGCCACGGAAGTGCGTTTCAAATCCGAAATCAACCAATGCGTCCATACGAAACCCGATGCTGAAATGGCATCTTTGTCTTCCAACACCACAGCAAACGATTTTGTTCCTTCAGGTGCATCTTTGATCTCAAAAGGAATCGAATAAGAAGGCATACCGCTCGGGCTGAACTGGCTGCCGCGCTTGCCGTATTTGTCTTCAAATTCGCCGTTAACAATAGCTTTACTGCTGACTTTCATCTTACATCTCCCAATAGTAGGTTGGCTCATTCTAACAAACACCAAGGCCATCTGAAAGATACTGCCGTTTTCACTTTCCCGATGTCGCATTTTCAGACGGCCTCAAGCAATATTCACAATTCGATCAAACACATTTGACATTCCATAGTATAATCCGCCGCATGAAAACTACACAGGATTCGCATTATGGATTGGAAAGGTCGTGAACAAAGCCAAAACGTCGAAGATCGCCGCGGAAGCAGTGGCGGCGGTGGCGGCAAAACACCGGGCATACTCGGCATTATCGTGGTTTTGGTCGGCGCATATTACGGCGTGGATTTGAGCGGTTTGGTTGGCGGCTCATCTTCGATGGGCATTCCTACCCAGCAAGCTTCCCGACTCGACAGCCAACAAGAAGCCGAGTTGAACGAACTGTCCCGCGTCGTCCTTGCCGATACGGAAAAAGCATGGAGCAAATATTTCCAACAACACGGCCAACGCTATACACCGGCAACCATGGTGTTGTATGAAGGCGGCACGTCCACCGCCTGCGGTACGGGCCAATCTGCCATGGGTCCGTTTTACTGCCCGGGCGACCAAAAAGTTTATTTGGATTTGAGTTTCTACGAAGACATGCGCACCAAACTCAAATCTGCCAGCGATGCTGCGTTTGCCTACGTTATTGCCCATGAAGTCGGCCATCACGTTCAAAACCTGCTCGGCATTCTGCCTAAAGTCCACAAAATGCAACAGCAAGTCGGCAAGAAAGAGGCCAATGCCCTTTCCGTCAAACTCGAATTGCAGGCCGACTGTTTCGCCGGTATTTGGGGACACTACGCCGTCAACAACAACATCTTCAAAGCCGAAGACATTCAAAAAGCCATGCTTGCTGCCGAATCCGTCGGTGATGACCGCTTGCAGAAACAGGCTCAGGGCTATGTCGTTCCCGACAGCTTTACTCATGGCTCGTCCGAAGAACGCATGACTTGGCTCAAGCGCGGTTTGGAAAGCGGCGACATCAACCAGTGCAACACTTTCAACAATTGATTCGTCCAAGCAACACTGTTCTTTGATGTAACGACAAAAGGCCGTCTGAATTCTTCAGACGGCCTTTTAGCCGTGTTAGAATAACGCCTATTATTTTCCCTTAAATTCAAAGGAAATCCACATGGCAAATATCGCCCGCGACATTTTCAAAGCCTACGACATCCGGGGCATCGTCGGTAAAACTCTGACTGACGAAGCTGCCTACTTAATCGGCAAAGCCATTGCCACCAAAGCCTCCGAAAAAGGCATTACCCGCATCGCACTCGGCCGCGACGGACGCTTGAGCGGCCCCGGCCTGATGGCGCAGATTCAACGCGGTTTCACAGACAGCGGCATCGACGTCCTCAATGTCGGCATGGTTGCCACCCCTATGCTCTACTTCGCGGCCATCAACGAATGTGGCGGCAGCGGTGTGATGATTACCGGCAGCCACAATCCGCCTGATTACAACGGTTTCAAAATGATGCTCGGCGGCGACACGCTCGCAGGCGAAGCCATTCAAGAACTTTTAGCCATTGTTGAAAAAGACGGTTTTGTTGCCGCCGACAAACAAGGCAGCGTAACCGAAAAAGACATCTCTGGCGAATACCACAACAACATCGTCGGCCACATCAAGCTCAAACGCCCGATGAAAATCGCCATCGACGCGGGCAACGGTGTCGGGGGCGCATTCGCGGGCAAACTCTACAAAGGCTTGGGCAACGAAGTAACCGAACTTTTCTGCGAAGTGGACGGCAACTTCCCTAATCACCACCCCGACCCTTCCAAACCGAAAAACCTGCAAGACCTCATCGTCGAGCTCAAAAACGGCGATGCCGAAATCGGCTTGGCATTTGACGGCGATGCCGACCGCTTGGGCGTGGTGACCAAAGACGGCAACATCATCTATCCAGACCGCCAACTGATGCTTTTCGCGCAAGACGTGTTGAGCCGCAATCCTAAAGCCAAAGTGATTTTCGACGTCAAATCCACCCGCCTGCTCGCACCTTGGATTAAAGAACACGGCGGTGATCCTGTGATGGAAAAAACCGGCCACAGCTTCATCAAGTCCACCATGAAAAAAACCGGCGCACTGGTTGCCGGCGAAATGAGCGGACACATCTTCTTTAAAGAACGCTGGTACGGCTTCGACGACGGTATGTATGCCGGCGCACGCCTCTTAGAAATCCTGTCTGCCTTCGACAATCCGTCCGAAGTGTTGAACAAGCTGCCGCAAAGCATTTCCACTCCGGAACTCAACATTGACCTGCCGGAAGGCAGCAACGGCCACAAAGTGATTGAAGAACTGGCTGCCAATGCCAAGTTTGAAGGTGCGACCGAAATCATTACCATCGACGGCTTGCGCGTTGAATTCCCTGACGGCTTCGGCCTAATGCGTGCTTCCAATACCACGCCGATTTTGGTATTGCGTTTTGAAGCGGATACGCAAGAAGCGATTGAACGTATCCAAAACCAATTCAAAGCAGTCATTGAAAGCAATCCTGCATTGAAATGGCCGCTGTAAGGGTTTAGGCTAAAGCAAAAGGCCGTCTGAAAATCATTTCAGACGGCCTTTAATATTCAATATTGTTATTCCAAAGTTTGAAAAACCAAGAATATCCCGGCTTAGTTATCCGACTTGCGCCAACTGTTGACGCATTTCATCGATAACGGCTTTGTAATCCGGTTTGCCAAAAATCGCCGAACCGGCCACAAACGTATCCGCACCTGCAGCCGCAATTTCAGCAATATTGTCTGTCTTCACGCCGCCATCGACTTCCAATGCGATATGGCGGCCGCTTTGCCGTTCATACTCGTCCAACATCTCGCGCACTTTGCGGATTTTCACCAGCGTATTCGGGATAAAGCTTTGCCCGCCAAAGCCCGGGTTGACCGACATCAGCAACACCATATCCAGTTTGTCCAAAACGTTTTCCAGAATATTAACCGGCGTAGCAGGATTCAATACCAAGCCTGCCTGACAGCCGTATTCTTTAATCAAACCCAAGCTGCGGTCGACATGGCGGCTGGCTTCGGGATGAAAGGTAATGATATTGGCACCGGATTTGGCAAACGCATGAATCAAATCGTCCACCGGCTCAACCATCAAATGCACATCGACCGGCACGGTTGCATACGGTTTCAAAGCCGCACAAACCATAGGGCCGAAAGTCAGATTCGGCACATAATGATTGTCCATCACGTCAAAATGAATCAAATCCGCACCCGCGCGGATAACTTCGGCAACCTCTTCGCCCAAACGGGCAAAATCGGCAGACAAAATACTGGGGGCAATACGGTAGTCGGTCATGTTTATTCTCCTAAAGTGTGTTCCTTTGTCATTATCGCATTTTTAACCCTATGTTGTATGCCGCCGACAACGTCTCTGCCGTCATTTTTGTGAATTTACATTTCATATACATTAATGAAACTTATAATCACATAGTAAGGCTTTGAAAATAAATTATTAGATTACATACACATTCAAAAAAATCTAACATCATTAACAAAAGTTAACTGCATTGATACTGCCTTTCACACGCTTATCGGTTATATTTCCAAACCTGATGAAACATTAGGAAAACACCGTGTCTGTTGCACTTTCCCGCTATCCGACTTTTATTTTCTTAGCACTTGCCCTACTCTGTTCCAGTCTGCCTGCACATGCCGGTCCGTTTCTGGCCACTTTGGACGACTTTCACCCGAATTGCGACATCCGACAGCTCAATTTATCCGCCGACCAACACGCCGCCCTGCGCCGCCTGCGTACCGATTTCAAACAAATCAACGATAAAGCCTACCGTAAAACTGTACGCTCCGACCGCAACCGCCGTCAAACCATCATCAAAATCCTCTCCGGCGACTCATTCGACTCAAACGCCGCCCGCGATTATGTTGAAAACCGCTACCTCTCCAGCATGGACTATGCGGTAGATGAAATGGAAATCCAATACCGCCTCTACCATCTGCTCAATCCGCGCCAACGCCAGCAATGGTTGTCTTCATGCTTGCGCTGATGGATAAATAAAAATACAAAAAGGCCGTCTGAAACCATATTCAGACGGCCTTTGCTTTTTTCGCCTTAATCCAGCACTCTTTCTTCCGGCAACCGACCTGCCCAGTCGCAGGCAAACTGCCATGCCGAACGGCCTGAACGGCTGCCGCGCATTTGCGCCCATTGCAACGCGGCTTGGCGTGCCGTGTCATCAAAAGGAACATTGAAATCTTCCAACCAGTTGGCTACGGCGGTCAAATAATCGTTTTGATCGAAAGGATAAAAACTCAGCCACAAACCGAAGCGGTCGGAAAGGGAGATTTTCTCCTCGACGGCCTCTTTCTGATGAATTTCGCCGCGAGTGCCCGTAGTACCGCCGTTTTCATCCATGTATTCAGGAATTAAATGACGGCGGTTGGAAGTGGCATAAACCAAAACATTGGTGCAACGTTGCGACAGTCCGCCGTCTAAAGCAGTTTTCAAGGCTTTATAGGTCTCATCACCGGTTTCAAACGACAAATCATCGCAGAAAACGATAAATTTCTCGGGACGCTCAGACAACAGCGTCAACAAAGCCGGTAAGCTGATCAAATCGCTTTTATCCACCTCAATCAGTCGCAGGCCGCGCTCGGCGTATTCGTGTAACAACGCTTTAACCAAGGAAGATTTGCCCGTACCGCGTGCGCCGGTCATCAAGACATTATTTGCCGGACGGCCTGCCAAAAATTGCTCGGTATTGCGTTTCAGCCTGTCGGTTTGCGAACCGACTGCCGCCAATCTGCTCAAAGGAAACGTATGCGGACGTGGCAGGCTTTCCAAAATGCCTTTTTTGCCCACGCTGTGCCAACGGTAGGCCAAAGCGCGCCAGTCGGTTTTACCGGCTTCGTCAGGCAGGATTAAATCCAGACGGTTTAAAACGGAATTCGCTTTTTTCAAAAAATTGGATAATTTCATTTCGGCTTTCTTTTTTTCAGACGGCCTTTTGCGCCAATACTCGCATCACGGTATCGACAACGGCTTGGGTTTGCGGATCGATTTCAATATTAATGAGGTCGCCTTCTTTGCGGCTGCCAAACAGGGTGCGCTCCAAAGTCTCCGGAATCAGGTGTACGCAAAATTCGCTGTCGCTGATTTCACCTATGGTCAGGCTGCAACCGTCCAAACCGACAAAGCCTTTGGTCAGGATGTAGGGCTTGAGGTTTTCCGGCAGCTCAAACCAAACTGTACGGTTGAACTCGCTTGATTCAATTCGGGAAATTCGGGTAACCGCCATCACATGGCCGCTCATTACATGGCCGCCGATTTCATCGCCAAACCGCGCCGCGCGTTCCAAATTGACACTGTCGCCGACTTTCAAGCTGCCGAGATTGGTTTTACGTAAGGTCTCGTCCATCAAATCAAAGCTGACTTTGTTGCCGTCGATTCGGGTAATGGTCAGGCAGCAACCATTGTTGGCGACAGAGGCGCCGGTTTGCAGATTGTCGGCGATTTCGGGGGGCAGCTCAACTGTGTGGGTACGAAAGTCGGGCGAAGGTTGGGCGATGTCTGTAATTTTGCCCATACCTTGTACGATGCCTGTAAACATGATGTCTTCTTTCCGATGGTACGATAAGGCGGATATTGTAGCATTTTCCAGGCACAAAGGCCGTCTGAAAGCGGTGATGGCGATGGTTTGGGGTATAATCGAATTTTTATTTCCGCAGCCCGATCATGCTCAGCTACCGCCACGCCTTCCATGCCGGCAACCATGCCGATATGCTCAAGCACTTTACCCTCTTCCTCGTCCTCGAATATTTCAACCGCAAAGACAAGCCCTATTGGTATATCGATACGCACAGCGGTGCCGGTTTGTATGATTTGAGCGGCGATGAAGCGCAAAAAGTCGGCGAATACAAACAAGGCTTTGTGCTCTTGGAACAAGCTGACAAGCTGCCTGCCGAATTGGCCGAATTTGTGGGCCGTCTGAAACAAATACTGCCGCAAGACAACCTTTACTGCGGCTCGCCTTGGCTAGCACAGGCGCTCACGCGCGACAGCGACAAAATGCGCCTCTTTGAGCTGCACCCTGCCGATTTTGTCCATTTACAAAACAATATGCGCGAAGTTCGCCCTGCGCGTAAAGTGCAGGTCAGCCAAGCGGACGGTTATCAAGGTTTGATTTCACTTCTGCCTCCTCCGCCGCGCCGCGCCGCCGTCTTGATTGATCCGCCCTACGAAGAAAAACAAGACTACCGCCGTGTCGTCCAAGTCTTGAAAGATGCTTTAAAACGCTTTGAAACCGGCTGCTACATGGTTTGGTATCCCTGCTTGAGCCGCGAAGAAAGCCGCAAACTTCCGGACGAACTCAAAAAAATCGCTCCCGACAATTATCTGCACGCCGAGCTTCATGTCCATACGCCGCGCAGCGACGGCTTCGGTATGCACGGCAGCGGCATGTTCGTCATCAACCCGCCCTATATGCTTGCCGAACAGTTGCAAAACAATCTGCCCGAACTTGCCAAAATTTTGGCGCAAGATGTCGGCGCGCATTATGTATTGGAAAGCAAAACGAAATAAACACTGCCGTCTGAACGTATACCCAAACGCTTTGATTTTGCCGCCATACCTGTTCAGACGGCCTTAACCCTTTATACTTAAGCCTTTTTCCACTACAATTCACAACATAACAATTAACGGCCGTCCACTCATGAATATACGCACACCCCTAGCCTGCACACTCCTGCTCTGCGCGTGCAGCGAATCAGCAAAAAACGAATTTAAAGAAGAATTTACCCAAAGTTTCCGCACCGAATTTGTCCGCTCGGCAACCGAAGCCTGCGTAGAAAAAGCCTCCGGAAAAAGCCCGTTTGATTCCGCGACCACTGAAAAAATCTGCCGCTGCATCGGCGAAAAAACAGTCGACCAAATCAATCCTGAAGAAGCGACATCGCTTTTGGGCGGCAGCGACTCCATCAGCGACGAGCTGAAAAAACGCATCAAAGACACCAGCATCGCCTGCACTAAAGAAGTTTTAGGCATGGCCGAGAGCAAAACCAAATGAACACGCCGTTTTCAGACGGCCTGAAATTGAAAAATATTCGATTCAAACTTAGGAAAAGAGTGAAACCATGAAGACACTGAACCAATTCTTAGCCCAACACCTGCCCGAACACAAACTGCCGCAAGAGCTGGCCAGCGTACTGGAATCCGTAGCCGCCGCCTGTTTGGACATCAACGCCAAAGTCCGCCTCGGCGCGCTTTCCGGCGTTTTGGGCATGGCAGGTACCGGCAACATCCAAGGCGAAGACCAAAAGAAACTTGACGTCATTGCCAACAACATCATGATTGATGTTTTAAAAGCCAATGCCAACATCGCAGGCCTTGCCAGCGAAGAAGAAGACACCTATGTCGCCACACACGAAAACGGCGGCTATTTGGTATTGTTTGACCCGTTGGACGGCTCTTCCAATATCGACGTCAACATCTCCGTCGGCACCATCTTCTCCATCTTGGCGAAACCAGAAGGCGCATTAACTACCGAGTCCTTCCTGCAAAAAGGCCGCGACCAAGTGGCCGCAGGTTATGTTTTATACGGTCCGCAAACACAACTGGTACTGACTGTCGGTCACGGCGTGTTCGTCTTCACTCTGGACGATGCCAACCAATTCCTGCTGACCAAAGAAAATCCGCGCGTTCCCGAGTCTACTAAAGAATTCGCCATCAATATGTCCAACCAAAGACATTGGTTCGCCCCTGTTCAACAATACATTGACGAATTGCTGGCAGGCGAAACCGGCGTACGCGGCAAAAACTACAATATGCGCTGGGTAGCCAGCATGGTTGCCGAAATCCACCGCATCCTGATGCGCGGCGGCGTATTCATGTATCCGCAAGACAAACGCGACCCATCCAAACCGGGCAAACTGCGCCTGATGTACGAAGCCAACCCGATGAGCCTGCTTATGGAACAAGCCGGCGGCGCATCAAACAACGCCATCGAAGCCATGCTCGACATCCAACCTACCGGCCTGCACCAACGTGTTGCCGTATTCATGGGCAGCCGCGAAGAAGTCGAATACGTTTACAATCTGCATCAAAAATAATCGGATATATTGAAACCAAAAAAGGCCGTCTGAAATATAATTTTCAGACGGCCTTTCGTTAAGAAATCAAAGAAATGAAAAATCAAAAGGCAGACTCAAATCTGCCCTTTACTACTTTCCATCTAAGCTTTATTGGATTACGCCGAACGAGCCAGCTCTTCCGCTGCTTTTTGCACCATATCCGGCGTCAGCTTGTTCAAACAATCCGTATGCCCTAACGGACATTCGCGTTTAAAACATGGCGAACAATCCAAATTCAAGCTGACGATTTTTGCCTTTTGGCTTAGAGGCGGCGTATGGTCAGGGCTGGATGAGCCGTAAACCGCAACCAATTTCCGATCAAGCGCGGCCGCAAGATGCATCAGACCGCTGTCGTTGCACACGACCGTATCGGCGCAAGACAACAGATCAATGGCTTCAGGAAGATTGGTTTTGCCGCAAAGATTGGTACACAGGCCGTCTGAAAGTCGGTTGATTTCATCTGCAATATCGAAATCTTTTTGCGAACCAAACAGCCAAACCTGCCAACCTTCAGCCAAATAGCGGCGGCCAAGTTCGGCAAAATGACGCTCAGGCCAACGCTTGGCCGGGCCATATTCCGCACTGGGACAAAAT
Source organism: Neisseria sp. P0021.S006 (assembly GCF_051956895.1). Classification (NCBI taxonomy): domain Bacteria; kingdom Pseudomonadati; phylum Pseudomonadota; class Betaproteobacteria; order Neisseriales; family Neisseriaceae; genus Neisseria; species Neisseria sp. P0021.S006. Next base: position 3,973 of record NZ_JBQCWZ010000003.1, on the reverse strand, counting down.
GCCAAAATCGGTTTATCCGTCGCCAAACCATGTTTTGACAAAGCGGCTTGACGGCTTTCAGGATCAATCGTGAAACACGGATTATCGGAATGCCCGTTAAAATCCGCTTGGGTCGGATGCGCCAGCGCAGTATAGCGGTCAACCATCAGAGGCAACGCGGCCTTATCCAACTTACGGATATCGTTCAACAAAAAATAGCGTGATTCGCCGACGTAGCCCGTACGCTGTTTAATACCCGTAGCCAAGGCAATGATGGCGGATTTGAGCGAACCGGGCAAAACAATCACTTGATCATAGCCTTCTTTTCCCAATTCACGCCCGATACGCCAGCGTTTTTTCAATTCCAACGCACCATGTCCAAACGGATTTTCCATCACACGGTTGATTTCAGGCATACGCTCAAATACGGCCATCGACCATTTGGGGGCAAAAGCATCAATGGTGCAGCCAGGATACAGCTCATGCAAACGACGATAAAGCGGTTGGGTCATGACGCAGTCGCCAATCCAGCTTGGGGTAATAATCAGGATTTTTTTGGACATAATGGAATGTGTTTTTAATTTTGGCTTATTGTAATACGATTTTTAAAAGGCCGTCTGAAACTTGGTTTAATCGCCCTGATCAGAACGTACTAGTTGATACATGTCATTTCAGCACATGAAGCGTTCGTCTTCCCAATTATTCGGTAAATTCTGCAAATACCCAACCTGAAACACGAGGCCAAACGGCGGCAAGCAATATTCTCTTCATTTTTAAAACCTTATAAAAACAGAAAGGCCGTCTGAAATATTTTCAGACGACCTTTTTATAGTGATTTAACGATGGTAGTTAGGCGCTTCTTTAGTGATTTGTACGTCGTGAACGTGGGATTCGCTCATGCCGGCAGAAGTGATTTCCACAAATTCTGCTTTCTCGTGCATTTCAGCAATATTGGCGCAACCCAAGTAACCCATGCTGGAGCGCAGACCGCCGGTCAGTTGGTGGATGATGTTCACAATCGGGCCTTTGTAAGGTACACGACCTTCAATGCCTTCAGGAACATATTTGTCTGTGCTGTCGGTTTTGTCTTGGAAGTAGCGGTCGGCAGAGCCTTGGCTCATCGCACCCAATGAACCCATGCCGCGGTAAGACTTGTAAGAGCGGCCTTGGTAAAGTTCGATTTCGCCCGGTGCTTCTTCCGTACCGGCAAACATACCGCCGAGCATGACGCTGTATGCACCTGCTGCCAGAGCTTTGGCAATATCGCCGGAGAAGCGGATACCGCCGTCGGCAATCAGGGGAACGCCTGTACCTTTCAAGGCTTCGGAAACATTGTGAATCGCAGTCAGCTGAGGCACGCCCACGCCGGCCACGATACGGGTCGTACAAATCGAGCCCGGGCCGATACCGACTTTAACGGCATCCGCACCGGCGGCCACCAAATCCAAAGCGGCTTGGGCAGTCGCGATGTTGCCGCCGATGACTTGAATGTGCGGATAAGTTTCTTTGACCCAGCGCACGCGATCGATAACGCCTTGGCTATGGCCGTGGGCAGTATCGACCACAATCACGTCCACGCCTGCTTCCACCAATGCTTTGACACGCTCTTCGGTATCGCCGCCGGTACCCACCGCGGCACCGACGCGCAGACGGCCTTCGGCATCTTTGTTGGCATTAGGGAACTCGGTTGTTTTCAGAATATCTTTAACTGTAATCAGACCTTTGAGTTCGTCTTGGTCATTCAACACCAAAACGCGCTCCACCTTGTGCGCATGCATGATTTCGCGGGCTTCATCGATGCTGGTACCTTCAGGAACGGTAACCAAACGGTCGCGGGGGGTCATGATAGCAGAAACCGGCAGATCGACACGGTTTTCAAAACGCAGGTCGCGGTTGGTTACAATACCGACCACTTTGCCGTTTTCAACAACAGGCAGACCGGACATTTTGCGTTTGCGTTGTGCACGCATTTCCAAAACTTCGCGGATCAATGCGGTCGGTGCAACGGTAACGGGATCTTTCACCACGCCGCTCTCATGGCGCTTCACTTTGGAAACGGCACGCGCTTGCAACTCCGGCGTCATGTTTTTATGGATAATGCCGATGCCGCCTTCTTGAGCCATAGAGATGGCCAGACGCGCTTCGGTAACGGTATCCATTGCAGCAGAAAGTAGAGGGAGGTTGAGCGTGATATCGCGGGTGAGTTTGGTTTGAAGTTTGACATCTCGAGGCAGCACGTTTGAGTGCGCTGGAACCAACAAAACGTCGTCGAAAGTATAGGCTTTTTCTACAATACGCATGATGCTCGGTCTTTCAGTTTGTGCAAGATGCACGGCATTATATCACACCGGCTTGATGCTAACATTGGCAATACACGTTTTAACGTTATTTTTTTACATGATTTGATTTGGCGTACAAAAATATGCCAACGCATTGCAGTTTCAAGTAAAATAAGCCGCATGAGAACATCATTTACATAAGGGAAACCCATGAAATCTTCCGTACTCAAAACCTGTCTGATAGCAGCCCTTCTCTCTTCCGCCGCTCTGACCGGTGCGGCCGAGGTGTACACTTGGAAAGGCACATCGGGCAACAACTATTCCGATACGCCAAACCGCCTGCAACCGAAGCGTTCCGGCGTGGTCAACATCCGTACGCACAATGTCAAACCTGCCGTTGCACCTGCTGCGGCGGCATCTGAGCCGGTTGCCGAGCAGCCCAACGAACAGGTTGCGGAACAAAACAAACAAATCGAAGAGCGCAACAAAAAAATCGAAGAGCAAAACCGCCAAAACAAGCTGGAAAACTGCAAAATCGCCAAAATCAACCGCCAAGTCGCCGAAAGCGCACGCTTGGCCAATCGCGACAGCCTGATTAAACAATACCAAAACGACGTCAATAAATACTGCAATTAAGCTCTCGAATAACAATATCAAAAAGGCCGTCTGAAATTTAATTTCAGACGGCCTTCATTTTTCAGCCTATCAATAATACAGTTGAACCAACAACAAACCGAAAGCCAGACTAAATGCCATGCTCAACAGGCCCGGAATCATGAAGCTGTGGTTGAAGATAAATTTGCCGATTTTGGTCGAGCCGGTTGTATCAAAGTCGATAGCGGCAATAATCGGACCGTAGTTCGGAATGAAGAAATAGCCGTTTACCGCAACAAATGTGCCGATAATGATGGGCGCAGGAATACCCAGTTTGATGGCGATTGGAAATAGCGTTGCCACTGTCGCGCCTTGACTATTGACCAATACCGACAAGACAAACAGGGCAAAGGCAAAGGTCCATGGTGCAGATTCAACCAAATGGCTGACGGTCGATTCCACTTCTGTTAAGTGGCCGTTCATCAAGGTATCGCCCAACCAAGCCACGCCAAATACTGCAATCACGGCACGCATACCGGCATGGAATACCGAACCTCGGGTAATCGCATCGCCATTGGGTTTACACGCCAAGATAATCAGTGCAGAAGCAGACAACATCACGATTTCAATCGTATGCGCCATGCCCATAGGCTTGATCGCGCCATCGTGTTCAAAAGCCGGACGCAGCTCTGGCAGCGCACCCATCACGACCACCAGCAATGCCGCAGTCAAGAAAATACCGACCGACAATTTGGCTTTCGGCGAAATGGCGACATCGGTTTGTTGTTCCTCCACATCGATGTATTCTTTCACATAGTTCGGGTCTTTCAGTAAAGCCTGATAATACGGATCGTCTTTCAATTCTTTGCCCAGTTTGTTTACGAACACGCAAGCCAAACCGATACCCAAAATCGTGGATGGAACGGTAACTTTCAACACATCCGCCATCGTGATGTGTTGCGGCTCAAGCATGGTGACGCAGGCAACAACGGCTGCGGCAATCGGGCTGGCGACAATCGCAAATTGGGAAGCGATAACCGCCATCGTCAGCGGACGGGAAGGACGGATGCCATTGCGACGGCTGACTTCGGCAATCACGGGCAAGACCGAGTAAGCCACAT
>NZ_JBQCWZ010000002.1:101477-108357 GCF_051956895.1 Neisseria sp. P0021.S006 | reverse complement strand
CTTTCACACCGTCGTTGTTCACGGTGGTGTCGCCGGCTTTGACGCTGTCTACCACCAGGTCTTTGTTCAGCTTGACGGTCACTTTATCGTCTTGGGCTTCAGTGGTGATGTTGTCGTCGCCGGCAACGGTCACGGTGGAGCCGAGTTTTTCGATATTGGTGCTGCCGCTGTCGCCGTTGAAGGTCAGACCTTTGGTATCAACGGTGGTTTTGGCATCCACACCTTTTTGGATGTTATCTTTAGTACTTTGAGCAAGATCGATACTGTACTCAGTTGTGACGGCACCATCGGCTGCAGTTGTAGTATTGGAAGTCAAATTCAAAGCATTGGAAACTTGTACCGTTGCTTTATCTGCGCTGACGGTATAAGTGGTCTCTTTGCCTGAGGTTGTTTTATTAACGTGCGCGTTACTGCCTGCCGCCACCTTGGTTGTGGTTTTGGCATTATTGATGGCATTAGCAACATCGCCGGCAGTCGCTACACCGGCAGTCGGTGCGGACACTGTGCCATTATTATCGACAGACAATGTGCCTTGAGTGACGTTGATTTGAACTTTTGATGCATTCTCGCCATCGGTGATTGCAACAGTCGTCAAGTTGCCATCGGCGTAGTTGACTGTACCGTTGTTATTGATACGAGATTTGTCTGTACCGTTTTGTTGGATATTGTGTCCAACATTGTTCATAACGGTGTACAGCTGGCTACCATTGACCGCATCGGTCGAAGTGGCGGAAATACGGCCTGCGGCAACATTCTGGATTTGGCGTTCATTGCCTGCACTGCCTACAGAAACCGCGCCTGTTTTAGCGGATGAAGAAGCTGCATAGCTGACATTAGTCGTCGTACCACTATCGTTTTTGAATGTTGCATTTTTAGCTGTTGCATCAAAATTATTGGCAGTGCCAACAGCACCATTACCCAATGCAACGGAGCTACCGATCGTAGTCGTCGCGCCACTACCCAAAGCAACTGAATCGCTTCCAGTCGCTTTTGCATTATTACCGCCGGCAAAACTATTCTGCCCGGCAGCTTGGGCTGAGGAACCAATAGCGGTGGAATAAAGGCCTGAACTGTTTGCCTGCTTACCAATGGCGATAGAATAAGCTTGCGTTGTCTGCGCCTGATGACCGATTGCAACAGAATCATCACCGACTGCATTTGACAAATAGCCCATTGCCGTACCGTTATTTTGTGCCGCTGCCCTTGCACCGACAACGGTTGCATTTCCATAGTTGGCTCTACTGTGAGCACCAACGACTACAGAGTAATTGTAATTATTTTCTGTATTCAAACCTATGGCGATAGAACCTGTACCGCGGGAATTGGCATTAGAACCTAAGGCAACAGCGCCAACAGTTCCCGAAGTTACCGTTGCATTTGGACCAACAGCAACAGAATCTTCGCCAAGTACGTTGGCATTATGACCCAAGGAAACACTACCCGTCGCACCAGTACTTGTTGCCGCATTCGGTCCGATGGCAATCGAATTGGTTGCTTTTGCACCGTCATTGTTCCAGTTTTTCGTACCGTCAGTTTTGCCTTCTTCTGACTTAACAGAGAAATAGCGGACACGCTCAATTGCACTCAAAACACCATAAAGCTGTGAGCCGTTGATCGCATCAGTGGAAGTAGCGGAAATATCGCCAGGGGATACATTAATGATTTGGCGTTCGTAACCTTTGGAACCGACAGACACAACATCACCGGCATCGGTAGTTTGACCGCCTGCCCAAGTGTAGGTTACACCCATAATTTCGCGTTGAACGTATGCCTGACCTTCTTTATCGGTTTTAGAAGCCGTACCCAAAGCCACAGAATTCAGCAAAGTAGCCTTCGCACCTGTACCCAAAGCTACACCACCAAAGGCAGTGGCCTGAGATTTGGTACCGATAGCCAGAGACAAATCGGCAGATGAATTAGACTGCACACCTAATGCAACAGAACCTTGACCGGCAATAGTATTACCATAAGAACCGCTATACATCGTATCACCAGTCATCTCTTTATAAATATCACGCAGACTTTTACCGCTCAGCGTATATTCACCGGTCTTTGCACCTTTTTCATTATATTTGATGAATTTATCCGTTGCATTGCCAGAATATCGAGTACCACCTACCGAATCTAAATCATCACCACCAATAGCAACAGATGAATTACCATTAGCCAAGACATTGCCACCAACCGCAATAGATTGGTCTCCCTTTGCCCACGCCCCCTCAGGTCTGCCCTGTGGATCAACACGGTTACCTGAACCAATAGCAATAGACTGAGTTATCTTAGAACTACTTGAATCGCCTACTCGAGCCGTATTACCAATAGCAATATTATTGTGAGTTACATTCACATTCATAATATTTTGCGAAAGAACCCCAGATGCACGTCCAATAGCAATCGTACCAAGTCCTGTTGCATTCGCGTCTGCACCAAGTGCAATAGCACTTGATGCTGCATTACCCGAAGCTGGAGAATTTGCCACTGCACTTTTACCGATGGCAATGGTATTTCCAGTTTGAGCTTGGGCTGAATTACCTATGGCAATAGACTCACTTTGATAACCCACTGCATTGGTACCGATTGCAATGGCATTTTGCGCATTGGCTGCAGCCTGACTGCCGCTGCCAATTGCAATGCCGTTTTGACCTCTTGATGTACTGGATTGGCCCAAAGCCATTGAGCCTATACCAAATGCTTGCGCCGAATTACCCAATGCTGTTGTGCTCGTATTATCAGCAAGAGCATTCTTACCTACCGCTGTCGCTTGCGTACCATTTGCTTTGGAATCTGCACCCAATGCTGTTGAATCTACAGAAACAGCATTGGCACTTTTACCTATCGCTGTTGCATATGAACTACTTGCACTTGTATCTGCACCCATTGCAACAGCATGAGTTTGAGTAGCTTTAGCATTAGTACCCACGGCCAGGCTGTTATTATGTGTTGCATTTGCACTCGTACCTACCGCAACTGCACCATTAGCCGTAGCATTGGCTGATGCTCCTATTGACAGCGCACCAATACCGGTCGCTGTTGCACCGCTGACCGCAGTAGCACTGGTCGGAGGATCAACCGCAATTTGTCCTCGTCCCGCAGTTGCCGCATACGAATTACCTGCACCCAAAAGAGCTGCCGAAATCACTGTCAATCTGAAAACTGTCGCGATACCATTTTTACCGGATTCGGCAGATACATCTGCACTGTTTTGTTCGGCAGACGATTTCACACGGCCTTTGGCCAATTCGGAAGTTACGACAAAAGATTGAATCGTACGGTTCCAAACAACTTTAAATATCTTATTCATAGGTGTGTCTTTCTCTTTTTATGATAGGTAAAAGCGTGAGCATGAGCATGACGCTACTTTAAGAATTTATGCGGGGTTTTCCCAGCAAAATGCTTATCTCAAGCTGACGTTTATTGTCACTTTGAGACAAAATTTAGGCTTTTGACTATCCCGCAACGGTATAGTATTTCATACTTACAAAATATCCGCTAGTCTAAAATATCAACCGATTATCTTTAATTTTTAAACAAAATCATGACGTTTGAACAGAAAAACCAATCATCAAAAGTTCTCCAGTCATGTTTTTATTAATAAGCGTAATGTTGTATTCCGTCGACAAGTCATCAGCAATCACAGTAATCATGCAAGCAACGTGCCAATCGCTCGGAATTTTATTTAAAATGAATTATTTTTTTAAGAAACAGGAAAGGCCGTCTGAAAGATTTCAGACGGCCTTTGATGAAATGATTTTGAACAATTGCTTAATTGAATAATTTGTTTTTTTGAGCTATCAATAAAATTGGCAAAATGCTTTTAATACGTCATAGAAAGAATACGCATATCCGTACTTATACAGACGCGGATGGTTTTACAAACCGAATACGGCAATATCTCCCTTGCCTTGACGAATCAGCTCAGTGCCATCGGTCATATCAATAACCGTTGTCGGCTCAGTACCGCACCAGCCGCCATCAATAACCAAATCAACAGCATGTTCAAGACGGTCTCGGATTTCGTATGGATCAGTCAATGGCTCTTCGTCTTCAGGAAGCATAAGGGTGCAACTTAAAATAGGTTCGCCCAATTCTTGCAAAAGCGCCAAGGCAGTAGCGTTGTCGGGAACACGCAGGCCGATGGTTTTGCGCTTGGGGTGAAGCGTGCGATTGGGTACTTCTTTGGTTGCCTGCAGGATAAAGGTGTAGCTGCCGGGCGTAGCTGCTTTAAGCTGGCGGAATTGGGCATTATCTACTTTGGCGTAAGTACCCAATTCGCTCAAATCGGCACACATCAGGGTCAGATGGTGTTTTTGATCGATTTTACGAATCGTGAGAATGCGCTCCATCGCGTTTTTGTCACCGAGTTTGCAACCCAGCGCATAACAGGAATCCGTAGGGTAAACGATGACACCGCCACTACGGACAATATCGGCGGCTTGCTTGATGAGGCGGTCTTGGGGATTATCGGGATGGATGGCGAAAAATTGTGCCATGTTTTTTTCCTTATCATTCTAATGGTTTGTTGTTTGACATTTTAAAACTTATTTGGCCGTCTGAATATTGGATTTCCACCACCATGAATGGATTTAGCCTCAGCTACAACACGGCTGCACCCAGTGATACCTTATATATTATTTTGATTTACCGGCCGATATCGAAAGTCAATTTAATACGCTATATAATGCATTATTTTGTTTGAAAGTCATCTCAATGCCTGCTTCTTCCCTACCTTCCCGCCGCTTGTCTGTCGCACCTATGCTTGATTGGACAGACAGACACTATCGCTTTATGGCGCGACAAATTACACGCAATGCTTGGCTTTATAGCGAAATGGTCAATTCAGGCGCGGTGGTTTACGGAGATAAAGACCGCTTTTTGAGTTTCAACGAAGGCGAGCAACCGGTAGCTTTACAGCTTGGCGGCTCAGATCCGCATGACTTGGCAATCGCTACCAAAGCGGCTGAAGCGTATGGCTATAACGAAGTCAACCTAAATTGCGGCTGCCCCAGCCCACGCGTTCAAAAAGGCGCTTTCGGCGCTTGCCTGATGAATGATGTAGATTTGGTGGCAGATTGTTTGAATGCGATGCAGGATGCAGTTGAAATTCCGGTGACGGTCAAACACCGCATCGGTGTAGACAGACAGACAGAATATCAAGTCGTAGCAGATTTTGTGGGAACACTTCGCGAAAAAACAGCCTGCCGCACATTTATTGTCCATGCACGCAATGCTTGGCTGGACGGTTTATCCCCGAAAGAAAACCGCGAAGTCCCGCCACTCAAATATGAATACGTGTATCGTTTAAAACAAGATTTTCCCGACTTGGAAATTTTGATTAACGGCGGCATCACTACCAACGAAGAAATCGCCGAACATCTGAAATTTGTCGATGGGGTCATGATCGGGCGCGAGGCTTATCACAATCCAATGCTGATGCGCGATTGGGATACAATGTTTTACAACGACGCACACGCACCAATCCAATACGCAGACTTAGCAGCTTGGCTATATGCATACAGTCGCGAACAAATCGCCTTAGGACGAGGCACAATCCTGCGCCATATCGTCCGCCACGCACTAGGCTTAATGCACGGCCTAAAAAATGCCCGCACTTGGCGCCGTATGCTCTCAGATGCTACTTTGCTGAAAGACAACGACGGCAGCCTGATTCTAGACGCATGGAAAGAAGTCGAACGCGCAAATATTTGAGATTAATGGTATATCGTGCGAATAAATGAAAGGCCGCCTGAAACATCCAATGATGTTTCAGACGGCCTTTAAAATTACAACAGACTGCTAAAGATATATTCATTTCTCTTTGGCTACTATTACGATTAACTCATCGAATCAACCCAAAACATAATCTAAGCATAAAAAAATGCGGCCTAAATAGGCCGCATTTACTTTGCTTCGTCTTTTCAGACGACTTTTTCAGGCCGTCTGAAAGTCAGATTACCATTGGTAACCAACTGCTGCGGTAGCACCGAAGTGACCACGTGAGTTGCCGGAAGCAGTACCTTTGATGATCCAATTACCACCATCGGAGATGCTAGAGAAGCCGACAGCGTAACCGGTTTCACCGCGGTAGTGACCGCCACCGATAGCCAGCATGCTCTTACCTGGCAAGTAAGCTTGTGGCAGACCGGCAGTAGCCAGAGCTTGAGCCACACCTGCGCGGGCGTTGTTGTCAACTTTGTTCACATTGCTGTTCACATCGCCGAATTTTTGGTTCAGCTGGTCAACGTTAACCGCATCGGTACCGTTCTTACCTGGAGCAACATTTTTAATAGTAGTGTTGCCGGCATCGATACCACCTTGGTTGATGGTTACAGGACCTGCTTTCAGTTCGTTAGTAGTAACACTGTTAACGGTCAGATCAGGGTTCAAGCTGACTTTCAGCGCATCGCCGTCTTTCTTAACGAAGATGTTTTGAACTTCTTTCTCTGAAGTCTTACCGGTTGCTTTGTCGAATACTTGGACTTTAGTACCCGCATCACCTTTAATCTGAATAGTGTTATTCAGTTTTTTGGAGATAGAGCCGTCAGTAGTACCAGTCTCGTCAACCAGACCGAAGGTGCCGTCAGCATCTTTACCATCTTTACCGTCTTTACCATCTTTCACGGTTGCAGTAGTAGTAGAGATGACTTTACCGTCTTTATCGAAGTTGTTGATAGTGATAGTAGAAGTACCTTTAGCTTCATCACGCTCAACTTTACCTTCAGCAGACTTACCGTTTTCACCTTTAGCACCAGTTGCACCAGTATCACCTTTAGCACCGTCTTTAACAACAGTAGTAGTAGTGTTACCGTTACCGTCTTTGATGGTTACAGTATGAGTACCGTCGCCGTTGTCTTTAACTTCAGCTTCAGCATTCTTACCGTCG
>NZ_JBQCWZ010000002.1:0-101377 GCF_051956895.1 Neisseria sp. P0021.S006 | reverse complement strand
GCACCAGTTGCACCGGTTGCACCATCTTTAACGACAGTAGTAGTGGTGTTACCGTTACCGTCTTTGATGGTTACAGTGTGAGTACCGTCGCCGTTGTCTTTAACTTCAGCTTCAGCGTTCTTACCGTCGGCACCAGTTGCACCGGTTGCACCATCTTTAACGACAGTAGTAGTGGTGTTACCGTTACCGTCTTTGATGGTTACAGTGTGAGTACCGTCGCCGTTGTCTTTAACTTCAGCTTCAGCGTTCTTACCGTTTTCACCAGTTGCACCGGTATCGCCTTTGGCACCAGTTGCACCGTCTTTAACGATAGTGGTAGTAGTTTTACCGTCACCGTCAACGATGGTCACTGTATGAGTACCGTCGCCATTGTCTTTAACATCGGCCTTGGCATTCTTACCATCGGCACCAGTTGCACCAGTATTACCAGCTTCACCTTTAGCACCAGTTGCACCGTCTTTAACGATGGTAGTAGTGGTATTACCGTTACCGTCTTTGATGGTTACAGTGTGAGTACCGTCGCCGTTGTCTTTAACTTCAGCTTCAGCATTCTTACCGTCGGCACCAGTGTCACCTTTAGCACCAGTTGCACCGTCTTTAACGATAGTGGTAGTGGTGTTACCGTTACCGTCTTTGATGGTTACAGTGTGAGTACCGTTGCCGTTGTCTTTAACGTCGGCTTCAGCGTTCTTACCGTCTTTAACGATAGTGGTAGTAGTTTTACCGTCACCGTCAACGATGGTCACTGTATGAGTACCGTCGCCATTGTCTTTAACATCGGCCTTGGCATTCTTACCATCGGCACCAGTTGCACCAGTATTACCAGCTTCACCTTTAGCACCAGTTGCACCGTCTTTAACGATGGTAGTAGTGGTGTTACCGTTACCGTCTTTGATGGTTACAGTGTGAGTACCGTTGCCGTTGTCTTTAACGTCGGCTTCAGCGTTCTTACCGTCGGCACCAGTTGCACCATCTTTAATGATGGTAGTAGTGGTGTTACCGTTACCGTCTTTGATGGTTACAGTGTGGGTACCGTTGCCGTTGTCTTTAACGTCGGCTTCAGCGTTCTTACCGTCGGCACCAGTGTCACCTTTAGCACCAGTTGCACCGTCTTTAACGATGGTAGTGGTGGTGTTACCGTTACCGTCTTTGATGGTTACAGTATGAGTACCGTCGCCGTTGTCTTTAACGTCGGCTTCAGCGTTCTTACCGTCGGCACCAGTTGCACCATCTTTAATGATGGTAGTAGTGGTGTTACCGTTACCGTCTTTGATGGTTACAGTGTGGGTACCGTTGCCGTTGTCTTTAACGTCGGCTTCAGCGTTCTTACCGTCGGCACCAGTTGCACCATCTTTAATGATGGTAGTAGTGGTGTTACCGTTACCGTCTTTGATGGTTACAGTGTGAGTACCGTTGCCGTTGTCTTTAACGTCGGCTTCAGCGTTCTTACCGTCGGCACCAGTTGCACCAGTTGCACCAGTGTCACCTTTAGCACCAGTTGCACCGTCTTTAACGATGGTAGTAGTGGTGTTACCGTTACCGTCTTTGATGGTTACAGTGTGAGTACCGTTGCCGTTGTCTTTAACGTCGGCTTCAGCGTTCTTACCGTCGGCACCTGTTGCACCAGTTGCGCCGGTATCGCCTTTGGCACCAGTTGCACCGTCTTTAACGATAGTAGTAGTGGTGTTACCGTTACCGTCCTTGATGGTTACAGTGTGGGTACCGTCGCCGTTGTCTTTAACGTCGGCTTCAGCGTTTTTACCGTCGGCACCAGTTGCACCAGTATCGCCTTTGGCACCAGTTGCACCATCTTTAATGATGGTAGTAGTGGTGTTACCGTTACCGTCTTTGATGGTTACAGTATGAGTACCGTTGCCGTTGTCTTTAACGTCGGCTTCAGCGTTCTTACCGTCGGCACCTGTTGCACCGGTAGCGCCGGTATCACCTTTGGCACCAGTTGCACCGTCTTTAATGATGGTAGTAGTGGTGTTACCGTTACCGTCTTTGATGGTTACAGTGTGGGTACCGTCGCCGTTGTCTTTAACGTCGGCTTCAGCGTTCTTACCGTCGGCACCTGTTGCACCGGTAGCGCCGGTATCACCGGTATCACCTTTGGCACCAGTTGCACCGTCTTTAACGATAGTGGTAGTAGTGTTACCGTTACCGTCTTTGATGGTTACAGTGTGGGTACCGTCGCCGTTGTCTTTAACGTCGGCTTCAGCGTTCTTACCGTCGGCACCAGTTGCACCGGTGTCACCTTTTTCACCGGTTGCACCAGTAGCGCCAGTAGCACCGTCTTTACCATCTTTACCGTTTTTACCGTCTTTAACGATGGTAGTAGTGACTGAGCCATCACCTAGATTAGTAATAGTGATGGTATGGGTACCGTCACCATTATCTACAACTTCACCTGTGATGCTGTCGCCTTTGTCGCCTTTAGCACCGGCTGCGCCAGTGTCACCTTTATCGCCTTTAGCGCCGGCTGCGCCAGTAGCGCCGTCTTTACCATCTTTACCGTTTTTACCGTCTTTAACGATGGTAGTAGTGACTGAGCCATCACCTAGATTAGTAATAGTAATGGTATGGGTACCGTCACCATTATCTACAACTTCACCTGTGATGCTGTCGCCTTTGTCGCCTTTAGCGCCGGCTGCGCCAGTGTCACCTTTGTCGCCTTTAGCACCGGCTGCGCCAGTGTCACCTTTATCGCCTTTAGCGCCGGCTGCGCCAGTAGCGCCGTCTTTACCATCTTTACCGTTTTTACCGTCTTTAACGATGGTAGTAGTGACTGAGCCATCACCTAGATTAGTAATAGTGATGGTATGGGTACCGTCACCATTATCTACAACTTCACCTGTGATGCTGTCGCCTTTGTCGCCTTTAGCGCCGGCTGCACCAGTGTCACCTTTGTCGCCTTTAGCGCCGGCTGCGCCGGCTGCGCCAGTGTCACCTTTGTCGCCTTTAGCGCCGGCTGCGCCAGTGTCACCTTTATCGCCTTTAGCGCCGGCTGCGCCAGTAGCGCCGTCTTTACCATCTTTACCGTTTTTACCGTCTTTAACGATGGTAGTAGTGACTGAGCCATCACCTAGATTAGTAATAGTGATGGTATGGGTACCGTCACCATTATCTACAACTTCACCTGTGATGCTGTCGCCTTTGTCGCCTTTAGCGCCGGCTGCACCAGTGTCACCTTTATCGCCTTTAGCACCGGCTGCACCAGTGTCACCTTTGTCGCCTTTAGCGCCGGCTGCACCAGTGTCACCTTTGTCGCCTTTAGCGCCGGCTGCGCCAGTGTCACCTTTGTCGCCTTTAGCGCCGGCTGCGCCAGTGTCACCTTTGTCGCCTTTAGCGCCGGCTGCGCCAGTGTCACCTTTATCGCCTTTAGCGCCGGCTGCGCCAGTAGCGCCGTCTTTACCATCTTTACCGTTTTTACCGTCTTTAACGATGGTAGTAGTGACTGAGCCATCACCTAGATTAGTAATAGTAATGGTATGGGTACCGTCACCATTATCTACAACTTCACCTGTGATGCTGTCGCCTTTGTCGCCTTTAGCGCCGGCTGCGCCAGTGTCACCTTTGTCGCCTTTAGCGCCGGCTGCGCCAGTGTCACCTTTGTCGCCTTTAGCGCCGGCTGCGCCAGTAGCACCGGTATCACCTTTAGGGCCAGCAGGACCAGTATCGCCTTTGTCGCCTTTAGCGCCGGCTGCGCCAGTAGCGCCGGTATCACCTTTAGGGCCAGCAGGACCAGTATCGCCTTTTTCGCCTTTAGGGCCAGTTGCGCCAGTAGCACCAGTTGCACCGGTATCGCCTTTAGCACCAGTTGCACCAGTATCGCCTTTAGGACCAGTCGCGCCGGAAGCACCAGTAGAACCACCACCGATTACGCTCAGGGTGTATTCGTTAGTGCCGTTTGAGGTCATTGTCAAACCGTTACCGGCGATCAGTTTCAGGGTGTTATTGGCATTTGATTTAGGATCGTATTTGTAAGTACCTTCAGCAGGTGAGCTACCGCTACCATTGTGGCCTGAGAATACAAATGGATTCAGGTTTTCGATGCGATTTGCAACAGCGTACAATTGAGAGCCGTTGATTGCATCGGTAGAAGTTGCAGAGATACGGCCTGCGGCAACGTTTTGAATTTGACGTTCTTTACCTGCAGAACCTACAGACAATACTGCGCCATTGCCCAAACCGCTGGTTGCACCTGCGAAGCCGCTGTAAGTGTAGCTGCCAACAGTAGCAGTGTTAGTAGGTACGAAGTTGCTGGTTGTAGAACCGTTACCCAGAGCTACGCTGTTTTCGATAGTAGATTTAGCTTCAGTACCCAAAGCCAGAGTGTTTTTAGCTGTTGCTTGAGCACCGTTACCCAGAGCAGTTGCATATTCACCGCCATTAGCTTGAGCACCACGGCCCAATGCAATTGCTTGTTTAGAAGCAGCGTTACTTTGTACGCCCAAAGCTACTGAGTATTTACCAGTTGCTGTAGCAGCAGGACCGAATGCTGCAGCAGAAGTACCATCAGCTACGGAACCACGACCGATTGCTACGTCAGAACCTTGTTTGGCTTGAGCGTCGCCACCCAATGCTACCGCGCCGTTTGCCAGAGCTTTAGAGCGCTCACCGATGGCTGTTGCTACGATACCGGTTGCTTGAGCTTCTGTACCGATTGCCATTGCCGAACCGGCATTATTTACTACGCCGTCGCCATCAGCGCCAGTAGAAGTACCGTCAGCTGTAGCAGCATGACCTACGGCAACGTCAGCAGCTTGCTTAGCAGTTGCACCGTTACCTTGAGCGATAGAGTTATTGCCAGCAGCTTTAGATTGAGTACCCAAAGCGATAGAGTTGTTACCGATTGCTTTAGCAGCAGTACCTGCTTTATTACCCAGAGTACCATCCATCGCACCGCCAATAGCTACAGAATTTTCACCTGTTGCTTGAGCGGATGCACCACCAGCAAATGAGCCTGTGCCATTAGCTTGAGACAATACGCCGATAGCGGTACCACGGTTAGCAGTTGATTCAGCATAAGCACCGATACCAATTGCGTTATCGCCTCTAGAAACTGTTTTAGTACCGACAGCAATGGAGTTATTGTTAGACGCAGTGGCAGTTTGACCCACAGCAATAGAGTTAGACTCAGCAGCAGTAGCGTTAGAACCTACAGCAACTGCAGCTTCTTTATTGGCTTGCGCATATGGACCAACTGCAACTGTCAGATTACCTTCTGCTTTTGTATATGAACCAACGCCGACAGCTTGAACACCTGACGCATTTGAGCTGGTACCCATTGCCATCGCATGGTCTTTACTTGCTACAGTATCTTTACCGACAGCAATAGCATTGGTCCAAGCACCATGAGCGTTATTACCAATAGCGATAGAATCTTGTTTTTCGGCGTTTGCATGCGTACCTACAGCAACTGCAGCAGCATTTGCATTGGAGTTATCACCAATAGCTGTTGCAAATTGTGCACCAGCATTTGCACGGTTACCGAATGCACTTGCGGAGTCTTGAGTAGCAGTTGCACGGTTACCTACTGCAGTCGCACGAATTTGAGTTGCTTGGGCTACATTACCGATTGCAACAGAAGCTTCACCACTTGCAACAGAGCTTACACCCATTGCAGTCGATGCACCGCCGGTTGCGATATTGTTATTACCTACTGCCAATGCTGCGTTTGCAGTCGCAGTATTGTTAGCACCGTAAGCGATAGTGCCATCTTGACTGCTGGCAGTATTTTGATAACCCACTACAACAGAGTTGACACCAACGTTTCTGTTAGAACCGTTGTAAGTACCATTTGGAGTAATGTTTACCGCACTACCACCCAAATCTACACCTGCCTGAGCAGCACTAGAAGCCATCAACGCACCTGCCGCTGCAACTGCAGCAGCTACGGCTTTACGCTTGTCAGAAGCGGATTTTTTGCCGTGTGCATGGCTGATTTCGGAAACCGCGGTCCATGTCTGGGTCGCGTGGTTCCAAATGACTTTAAAGACTTTATTCATATCGATTTTCCTGTAAGGGGTTTGATTTCTTTTGGGACGTTTGCTCGGCTATAAACCGCCTGCCCATACATATGCCGCACTTCAGAGTTTCCCCTTTATGCGGTTTTACGTCGTAATCTCTTGTATGCAATTCCCGTGCCAAAAGTTTCCACTCGGCCGAATGGCAGCTAAATTCCTGTTTTATGGGATTTTATGCTGATACATTTTGGGAAGCTTGTGAAGTTTGGGAAACGATGTGCCGTTTTTTGTCAGCTTGTTTCTTAACCAGTCACTTTTTGTCAGCTTCTTTCAATGCATTCGGAATCCTTGTCCAAATTTTATATGCGTTTGGTTTTACAAATCAACTCTTCCGATAAAGTGTTACTTTTTCGGCCTCAACGGTCATGCCCGTTAAATTTACTTGTTGCTTTTTTTAAACGGTTTTTCTAGCTATTTGATTTTACTTTTTTATTCTCAAACAATAATGATTGATAAATAATATATAATTTGAATAGTTTCTTTAGTGATAGATTTAAATGTGGGCTTTTATTTAGAGAATTAATGAAATTTGTATTGAAGATCGGCTTAAAACGTGTGATAGGTTTATATGGCCTGTTTTCAGACGACCTTTGACGTTTCCTAACATATAAATAGTAACCAAATGATACGAATTTATGCGCTATTGAGCCGATGGACAGCGTTAAAAAGGCAAGTGTAAAACTTGCCTTTACGTTTGGAATCGGTCTGTTTTTATGGTGTAACACCATGCCGTATTTCAGACGGCCTTACCAACGGAATGTTTGGGTTACGCCTGCGGAAGCGCCGTTGTTGCCTGCATAGCCGTAGCCGCCGGTATGGCTGGAGGCGCAGGCGGTGAGTGTGGCGAGGGTCAGGATGAGGAGGATGTGTTTCATGTTTTTTTCTCTGAGTGGGTTGGTTTTAGACTTGGGACGTTTTGTTGCCGTATGAATCGGAATGGATATGGCTTTGTTGCTTTGTCTTGATTTAATGTATTGAAAAAGGCCGTCTGAAATCGGTTTTCAGACGGCCTTTATTTTATATCAGCTTATTAGTGGCGGAAATGGCGAATACCCGTTACTACCATCGCAATACCGTGTTCGTCCGCTGCGTCGAAGACTTCTTGGTCGCGCATGGAGCCTGCAGGGTGGATGATGGCTTTGATGCCCTGCTCGGCAATGACATCTACGCCGTCGCGGAATGGGAAGAAGGCATCGGAAGCGGCACAGGCGCCGTTGAGGTCGAGATTGGCATCTTGCGCTTTGCGGGCGGCGATACGGGTGCTGTCCACGCGGCTCATTTGGCCTGCGCCGATTCCGTAGGTTTGACCGCCTTTACCAAAGACGATGGCGTTGGATTTGACGTATTTGGCGACGTTCCATACAAACATCAGGTCGTTCCATTCTTGCTCGGTCGGTTGGCGTTTGGAGACGACTTTCAAATCGGCACGGTTGAGGCGGTGGATATCGGGGGTTTGTACCAACAGTCCGCCGCCGACGCGTTTGAGTTCAAAGCGGTTGGCACCTGCTTCGAGCGGAACTTCCAATACGCGCACGTTTTTCTTGGCAGCGGCGATTTCGAGGGCTTCGGCGGTGAACTTCGGCGCCATGAGGACTTCCATAAATTGGTTGTCGGTAATTTGTTTGACGGTTTCGCCGTCCACTTCGCGGTTGAAGGCGATGATGCCGCCGAATGCGCTGGTGGTGTCGGTGGCGTAGGCGAGTTTGTAGGCGGTCAAGGTATCGGCGGCAACGGCTACGCCGCACGGGTTGGCGTGTTTCACGATCACGCAGGCCGGCGCATCAAAGGATTTGACGGCTTCCCATGCGGCATCGGCATCGGCAATGTTGTTGTACGACAATTCTTTGCCTTGCAGCTGTTTGTAGGCGGAAAGGCTGCCTGCGGCTGGATAAATATCGCGATAGAACGCGGCGCGTTGGTGCGGATTTTCGCCGTAGCGCATGTCTTGCACTTTAATCCAGCTTTGGTTGAACTGGCTTGGGAATTCGCCGATTTGGGGCTGACCGCTCAAGACGTCGTCTGAAAGCGAGGTCAGGTAGTTGGAAATCATGCCGTCGTATTGGGCGGTATGGCTGAATGCTTTGCGTGAAAGGTTGAAACGGGTTTTGTCGCTCAATGCGCCGTTGTTGGCTTCGAGTTCGGCTGCGATGGCCGGGAAATCGGCGGTGTCGGTAACGATGGCGACGTGTTTCCAGTTTTTCGCGGCGGAGCGCACCATGGTCGGGCCGCCGATGTCGATGTTTTCAATCGCGTCTTCCAATGTGCAGTTTGGTTTGGCGATGGTGGCGGCGAAGGGGTAGAGGTTGACGCACACTAAATCGATATTGCCGATGCCGTGTTCTTCCATCTTAGCGACGTGTTCGTCCAAATCGCGACGGCCGAGGATGCCGCCGTGGATTTTCGGATGCAGGGTTTTCACGCGGCCGTCGAGCATTTCGGGAAAACCGGTATAGTCGGCAACTTCGATAACGGGAACGCCTGCATCAGCCAAGAGCTTTGCTGTACCGCCGGTAGAAAGGATTTCTACACCGAGCTTGGTCAGGGTTTGGGCAAATTCGACTGCGCCTGTCTTGTCGGACAGGCTGATCAGGGCGCGTTTGATGGAAGACATGAGATTTCCTTTGTTGAAGGTTTAATCGATATGGGATGAATTTTCAGGGCGGTATTATCCGCTATTTTCGCCTTTTTGGCAGTAGGTTTTTATAGATATTGTTGACAATTTTATTGTAAAAGGCCGTCTGAAACTCGGTTTCAGACGGCCTGATGTTTTTGACTATTTAAATCCCATTTTCTTCGCCACGCATACTGCGCCTGCCATGCCTGCGCATAAGGGCATGAGCAAGGCAACGGGGGCGTAGGTGAGTTCTAAAACAAAGACGATGGCCGTCAGGGGCATTTTGAGGGAAACGCCGAGGAAAACGGCGGCGCCGACAACGGCCGCGCTTTCGGAGGACATGGCAGGAAAGAAAGTATTCCACGCGGCTGCGGCGGCAAAGGCGATGGTGCTGCCGAGCATCATGGACGGGGTAATCAGGCCGCCGTATGCGCCTGCCGCCAGCGCCATCAAGACGACCAGCCATTTGACGGCGGTCAGCTCAAGGCTGTGTTGCCAGTCGGTCAATCCGCCAAAGGTCAGTTGGTTGCCTGCTTTGCCGTTGCCCAAAATTTCGGGAAACCAAACAGCAATCGCGCCGATGAGTGCAAACATGCAGACGGCCAAGGGAATGATTTTGATGTTGTCGCGCTTGATGAAGGGGAATTTTTGGGCGGTGCGCTGGAAAACGACGGCGGTTGCGCCCAGTATCGGGCCGATGATGACGGAAAACCAAAGTAATGATGTGTTGATGGAAAGGTTGGCCGGATGATATTGCTGTACGTCGCCCAAGCCGATGCGCGCGACGGCGGTGGCGATGACGGAAGTCAGCAATGCGGCAGCGACGGCTTGCTGCGTCCATACGCCCAGCATGGCTTCGAGGATGAAAAGTGTGGAGGCGAGCGGCACGTTATACACGGCCGCCAAACCTGCACCCGAGGCGCAAGCAATGACCAGCCTTGCGTCGTCTTCGCTCGATCCGAAACGGTTGACACCGACTGAGGCGAAAGCGGCGGTCATTTCGCGCGGCGCAACTTCGCGGCCGAGCGGCGAGCCCAGCCCGACAGTAATGATTTGCAACAGGGCATGGCTGACGGTTTCAAAAAACGGAAAACCGGCAAGCGGATTTTTAACCACGGCTTTGATACCCGGTTGCGGCCTGCCGTAGCGTTTGAGCAACCACCACCCCAAGCCGACCACCACGCCGCAACAGGCCACGACCACGATACGCCGCGCAGGACTTGCCTGCGCTACGCCCTCTCGGAATGAAACGTATAGGCCGTCTGAACCGTAACCGTAGGCAAGATGTTGAATCGTATGCATGATTTCGGTTAATACAATGCCGACCATGCCGCCGATGATGCCGGTAATGATGAGGGCGGCCCAAAGTTTATGCGTTTCTTTCACGGGATTTGACTTGAGGTAGTAGTGGTTTGATCAAAGCGTTTTTCGAGGGAACTATTGTCCGCCCAAGGGATAGTTTTTGGGGGCGACGTGGGTTTTGCCGTTATAAGGGAAAATATATTTCTGATTTTTATAATTTTTCTTTCCTGATACGCCGCTGAGTTTTGCAGTCAGCGCCCATACGCCGGATACGGCAGGACGGCTTTTGTCAAAAGCAATTTTGGCTTCCAGACTGGTATATCTGTCTTTGCAGAGGCGTTTTTCACGCCCTTTCAATTCATCGCAATCGCCAAAATATGCGCCGTTATCGTTACCGCTGATCATGACGCTGTTGCGGATTCGGTTGCTATCATCGGTAAACAGGAAGTTTTGCGAAGTCGTCGTGTCGCCTTGGCCTGTATAACTTGATTCGGCAACATAGCCCCAGTTTTGTGCGCCCACCTGAACAAACTTCCATTCCTTATTCTCCGGCGGCTCGCCCCATGCGCCGATTTTATCTTTTCCGTGCTGTTTGATTGCCCACTTGCCGTCTGTTTTCTCCAAAACAAACAATTCTGCCAGACCGGAAGAAACATGAGCGTCCTGTTTTACTTTTTGTTCCATATCGTAGGCAAAACCTGTGTACAACACATAGCGCGCGGCTTTGCCGTTGCGCGTTACGGTATGATTGGCAACAGGTTTCATGCAATACATAATGTTGTCAGATGCTGTCTCACTGTCTTTCGGCGGCTTGGCGAGCTGGCATTTGTGCGCGGCAAGCGGTCGGTTGTAATACTTGGCAATGACGGCCTGTACAGCGGCTTTGTCGTTATCGGGTGCAGCCGACGTCAAAATAGGGCAGGCAAGCAAAAGCAGGGAGATAATGCGTTTCATAGAAATTTTCCCAAAATGTTTATTGAAAAAAGATACTGCTTACTTCAGGCCGTCTGAAACCGTTTTCAGACGGCCTTTTTGTGTTTGTTGCTGACACGCGCCAACATACCGGCGACAAAAGTGGACGCAATAACAACGGTAATGCCCATCGCAGACATAGCACTTAAATGTTCGCCCAAAATTAACACCGCCATGATAACGCCGATGACAGGCTCAAGCGAAATCAGCAGGCCGGAGACGTTGGCAGGGACTTTGTTCATGCCTTTGTTCCACAACAGATAGGCAAGCCAACTGCAACCGATCCCCATATACAAAATCGACAGCGTACCGCCCCATGACCAGTTGATTTGATAACTGTCTGCCAACACCAGCGAAAACGGCAGACACAATACCGCCGCCACCGCCATGGAAGCCACGGTAAATGCAGGCGCACCGATGCGGGCAATCATCTGCTGGCTCGGTCGTATCACGCCTGCAAAACCCAATCCCGCAAGCAAAATCAGCAAACAGCCGAACCAATCAATCGTGCCGCCTTCTTCTGCACCGCCCATTACCATCATGCCCACGCCGGCAAACGCCACCGCGCCGCAAATCCAGTGGTAAATTTTCGCTTTGTCGCTGAAAAAGAAATGACCGACAAAAACCACCAGCAAGGGTTCCAGCCCGACCATGGTAATCGCGCTGGCGGCAGACGTGTATTTCAAACCGATAAACTGAAGCATCAAAACGACAACGTAGTTGACAAAGGAAATCCATAACAACGGCTTCCACTCGCTCCGCGGAATCCTTCCCAAATGACGGCGGCACGACGGCAGTACCATCAACGCGGCAATCAACAACCGTGCCTCAACCATCAGCGCAGGGTCGATCATCTCGTAAGAATACTTGGCAGCGATAAAAGAGCTGCCCCAAATCAGCAGGGCAAGTATTTGATAGAACATGGTCCGACCTTTTAAAAAGGGTTAATCGTTTCTTCTCTATATTTATTATTCAGACGGCCTGGAGGGTTGGCCTTTTTTATTTTGTCTGCGTCAGAGAATCCAAAAAGTCGAAGAGTTTGGCATTCATTTCACTGAAATCCGCCGCTTCGATTTTATCCGGATGCTGGACATAAGTTTGGGCTTGGCTTTGTTCGGCCACATTTTCGCGTCCGTCCGCCGCAATCAGCAGCCCGACGGCTTCACGGTCAAACTCCAAATGGGCCTGGAAGGCATAATGTTTGGGCGCAAAACGGATAATCTGGCGCGGACAGCCTTTGCTGGTTGCCAACACAACCGCCTTATCCGTCAAACCGGGCATATCGCCGTGCCAATGGCCGGTATTCAGGGTTTTGCCCAACAGGGAAACATGGGCATCCGCCAAACCTTCCGCCGTCAGCTCAATCGGATAAATGCCGATTTCACGCTCAGGGCTGCGTGTGTGGCGCGCGCCGTAGGCAACGGATAAAAGCTGCGCACCCAAACACACGCCGACAATATATTTATCCGCCGCCATCGCCTGACGCATCAGGCGCAGCTCGGATTCGGGGTCGTAATACGAGAATGCCTGCCTGTCTTCATCAGGCGATTGCGGCCCGCCCATCACAATCAAAAAATCTATATCGTCCACATTGTCAGGCAGGGTTTCCCTTTCGTACACTTTGGTTGTACTGATGTTATGTCCGCGCCATTGCGCCCATTTCAAATATGCTCCCGGCACTTCAAATGCCTCGTGCAAGATGAAATGGATATTTAATTTATTCGGATTTTGCATTGTTATTTCTCCTTCGACCGTCAGGACGGATTGCCCTGCCGTATTACAGCATACCGTGCTGTTGTAATTTTTTACGCAGGGTATTGCGGTTCAAACCCAAAATAACGGCCGCTTTAGACTGGTTTCCGCCGCATTGCTCCATCACGCAGGCAAGCATCGGCTTTTCCACTTGATGCAATACCATATCATACACACCGCAAGGTTCCGTACCATCCAAGTCTTTGAAGTATTGTCGTAAGTTTTGTTCAATACATTGCGCAATGTCAGTCGTCGTTTGATTCATCGTGATTGTCTTTCTTTAGATTTGTTTTTAGATGATGAGTCCGTCTGAACATTCAGACGGCGTTTATTTAATTTGATTGAGAAATTTACTCTATTCAATTCTTATTTTTTATCAAAATCTTATACTGCAATAGATTTCTGTAATTTACTATCCCAAAATGCCCGCCATATCCCGTTTTCTTGAGCCAGATAGATAACAAATTCATTATTGGCATGATCGGCAACGTAACGAATGGAATACGGTTTTTCTTCACAATTGACTATCCAAACATGAAATTTCCGTGCTTTTTCCCAAGATTGGCGGTTATATCCTATTTCTTGATACGCTCTAGGAATAGGCGATTGAGCCTCTTTTTCCAGAGAGGTTTGAACCTGATTATCCCATGCGTTCAAACGCTGCAGGATTTCCATACATTGAGCTTCATCCCCTGAGGCAAAATACAGCAGGATATTATGCGCTCCCTCACTTAACTCCAGCTCAACCGTATTACCCTGCTCGTCATAATGCCCTTCATCATTGACCAGCCGACGAGTGGCATCAGCCAATTCCTGTTCCCAATCCACATGTTCGAAACGATTGCGCGGAAACATGGAATCAGCTTGATGCTTTTTAGAAAATATACGTTTAATCAACTGAAACATAGGGTTTCCTGAAACCATCTCCTCACACAACCTACTGCTCAAAGCAAGTAATCTTGCCAACCTTTTCTCCGTCAGGTTCGATTTCTGCTACATTATCTCCATATTTATTACCCCAAAAGAAACGCCCGTTCTACTCATACCAAGGCTTGCCCAGTACATACCAAGCCTTGTCCAAACTGTCACCGGGGCGGATGGTTTCGCATGTTGCTTTATCCTTACCTGCACTCAGCATACAAGCATCATGTTGACGACAATCAGGATTCATGCACCTGCTCTTGTCTTCATTCCAATAGCGATCCATTAATTTACAGGCTATCAGATTGTAGTCATAAGCATAAATACCAAATCCTGTCAGCAACAGCACGGCTATGCCGAAGCGTTTGAACCGTGAGGTCAATTTCATATTTACTTCCCCAAAAGAAAAATGCCGTCTGAAACCCTTTAGCCTTCCCGATAGTGGCATACCCAACGGTCGGTTTTCTCTGAAAGCGTCTCAAGATAGGCGGCAAGGGTGTCGTATTGTGCTGCGGCGCTGTCCAAGCGGTTGATGTCTCGGCGTGTTTGCTCGCCGTTGGGCATTTCATCGATGTACCAGCCGATGTGTTTGCGGGCGATGCGTACGCCGGCCACTTCGCCATAAAATTCATACATAGCGCGGATGTGGTTCAAAATGGTGGCGTTGCATTCTGCCAAGCTTAAGGCCGGCGGCAAAACGCCGTGTTCGGCGTAATGTTTTAAATCACGGAAAAGCCACGGACTGCCTTGTGCGCCGCGCCCTATCATGATGCCGTCTGCGGCGGTTTGCTTGAGGACGGCGGCAGCTTTTTGCGGCGAAGTAATATCGCCGTTGACCCAAACGGGAATGTTCAGACGGCCTTTGGTTTCGGCAATCAGTTCGTAACGCGCTTCACCTTTGTACATCTGCGTACGGGTGCGGCCGTGGATGGCAAGGGCTGCGATGCCTGATTCTTCGGCGATTTTGGCAATGGTCGGCAAATTTTGATGTTCATTGTGCCAGCCCAAACGGGTTTTGAGGGTAACGGGTACGTCCACCGCGTTGACAACGGCTTCCAAGATTTCGGCAACCAAAGGCTCGTTTTGCATCAATGCGCTGCCTGCCTGCACATTACAGACTTTTTTGGCCGGACAGCCCATGTTTATATCAATCACCTGAGCGCCCAAGCCGACGTTATACCGCGCGGCTTCCGCCATCTGCTGCGGATCGCTGCCGGCAATCTGCACGGCCACCACTCCGCCCTCGCCTTCAAAATCGCTGCGGCGCAAAGTTTTTTTGGTATGGCGCAAGCTCGGATCGCTGGTCAGCATTTCGCATACCGCCCACCCTGCGCCAAACTCGCGGCAAATCCGGCGGAACGGTTTGTCCGTAATGCCTGCCATGGGGGCGAGTGCGATGGGGTTGTCAATGAAATAGCCGCCGATGTGCATGATGTGTGCGCCAAATTGAAAGGGCTGAAATTGTACAATTTTTAAGCAATTTTTCCAATTGTATTTACATGTTGCACAATGAAAAAGGCCGTCTGAAACTGAGTTTCAGACGGCCTTTTCAGCCAAAACATTTAAATAAACAACATGACAACCATCCGCACTGCGTCCTGAATCATGGCAATAATCGGCCAAATCAGTTTGGCCAGCAGGCCGGTAAACAACAGGATCAGGATAATCCATGTGCCGTATGGCTCGATTTTACGGAACTGCATGGACTGTTTGGCGTTGAGAAAGGTATCGATAAAAATACCGCCGTCCCAAGGCAAAATCGGAATCAGGCTGAATGCGACCCAAATCGAGTTCACCATCACGCCGTAACCGGCCATCTGCGCCAAGGGCGCTTGATAAGACTCAGGCACATACGCGGCAAGTACGACGACAAAACCCCAGAAGAACGCCAAAATCAGATTGGCTATCGGACCCGAAATCGACACCCAACGCCACGCGCGGCGCGGATCACGGAAATTGCGCGAATCGATGGGCATGGGACGCGCCCAGCCGAACAGAAAACTGCCTATCATCAGACACACCAACGGCACGACAATCGTACCGACAGGATCGATGTGCGGCAGCGGATTGAGCGTCAAACGCCCAAGCTGCTCGCCAGTATGGTCGCCCCAATACCGCGCCGTATAACCGCGTGCCACTTCGCGCACGGTAATGGCCAACAACACGGGCAATACTGCCAGCAGAAATACGCCTAAATCAAAATTTGCAAACATGGTTTTCCTTATCAAACATGCCGTCTGAAAACAGAAAATATCCTTTCAGACGGCCTGAGGCTTTAATCTTCTTCTGTCTTATCCGAATCGAAAGACTCTTTCAGCTCTTCCCAAGTAATGCCTTTACCTTGAGGATTAAATTTGAAGACTGGTTCACTATAAAGTAATGGCGAATATCTTTAATAAAAGGCCTGTCATGCTGAAATTTAACACGCAATACCGATTCCATAAAGGTTTTCAAACGGCATGATTTATTGCTTCTCGCTATCATACCTAATTCAATTGCCCTATCTATTTCAAGCCTAAAGGCCGTCTGAAACTTCAAATCCAGTTTCAGACGGCCTTTGATTTCCTATTTAAAATGCCTCAGCTGTTTTACAGGCTGTAATACATTTCAAATTCCAGCGGATGAGGTGCCATGCGGATACGGCGGACATCTTCCTCTTTAAAGGCAATGTAGCTGTCGATCCAGTCTTTGCTGAATACGCCGCCGCGCAGGAGGAATTCGTGGTCGGCTTTGAGGGCGGCCAGTGCTTCTTCCAAAGAGGCGCAAACGGTAGGCACCAATGCATCTTCTTCCGGAGGTAGGTCGTACAGGTTTTTATCGGCAGGGTCGCCCGGATGGATTTTGTTTTGAATACCGTCCAAACCGGCCATCAACAAAGCGGCAAACGCCAAGTATGGGTTGGCGGTCGGATCAGGGAAACGCGCTTCGATGCGGCGTGCCTTGCTGCTGTTCACGGACGGAATACGGATGGAAGCGGAACGGTTTTTGGCGGAATATGCCAGTTTGGTCGGTGCTTCAAAGTGCGGCACGAGGCGTTTGTAGGAGTTGGTGGACGGATTAGTAATCGCGTTCAGGGCTTTGGCGTGTTTGATGATGCCGCCGATGTAATAAAGGGCGGTATCGGACAAACCGGCATAGCCATCGCCTGAGAACAGGTTTTGACCGTCTTTCCAAATGGATTGGTGAACGTGCATACCGCTGCCGTTGTCGCCCATGATGGGTTTGGGCATGAAGGTAGCGGTTTTGCCGAAGTTGTGGGCGACGTTTTGAATCACGTATTTCATGTCTTGGGTTTGGTCGGCGCGTTTAACCAAAGTGGCAAAACGGGTGCCGATTTCCATTTGGCTGCCGGTACCGACTTCACTGTGGTGCACTTCCACTTCGATGCCGAGTTCTTCCAAAACATTGACCATGGAAGAACGCAGGTCTTGACCGCAGTCAATCGGTGCAACAGGCGCGTAACCGCCTTTGACGGTCGGACGGTGGCCGGTATTTTGACCGTCCATGTGCAGGCCGCTTGACCATGCGCCGCTTTCGGAAGTGATTTCGTAACGGGTTTTGTGCATGTCGGTTTCGAACTCTACGCCGTCGAAGACGAAGAATTCAGGTTCTGGGCCGAAATAGGCGGTGTCGCCGATACCGGAAGATTTCAAATAGGCTTCGGCGCGGCGTGCGATAGAACGAGGGTCGCGGTCATAACCTTGGCCGTCAGCAGGGTCGATAACGTCGCAGGTAAAGACAACGGTGGTATCGTCGTAGAAAGGATCGACGAAAGCTGTAGACGCATCGGGACGCAACTGCATATCGGAAGCCTGAATACCTTTCCAACCGCCGATGGACGAACCGTCAAACGCTTGACCGTTTTCGAACCATTCTTCGGGATCGTCGAGAACGATGCGGGCGGGGATGGTAAAGTGGTGCTGCTTGCCTTTGGTATCGGTAAAGCGCAAATCTACGAAGCGGGCTTCGCTTTCTTCAATCAGTTTTACAGCGTCTTTGATGGACATCTTCAGCTCCTGAGGGATTGGGTTTAAGTTGTTATTCTATCACGGTAAGGCCGTCTGAAATACATCAGGGCACCCGTTTTTACGCAATGAAATATAGTTTCAGACTGTTTAATTGTCAACAATTTTACATTACGCTTTCTTAACATAAAGACCGCTATAATAAGCACTCTTTTCTTTTGTTTTCTCAGACCCATTTTATGAACAACACTCCGCGTTACGCCGTTTTCGGCAACCCCGTCGCCCACAGCAAGTCGCCGCAAATCCATCGGCAGTTTGCCCTTCATGAAGGCATCGACATCGAATATGAGCGCATTTGTGCCGAAATCGGCGGTTTTGCCGAGGCTGTTGCGGCGTTTCGTGCCGAGGGCGGGCAAGGTGCGAATGTAACTGTCCCATTCAAGCAGGAAGCTTTTGCGCTGGCGGACGAGCATTCTGACCGCGCTTTGGCTGCCGGCGCGGTCAATACGCTAGTGTGGTTGGAAGACGGCAGGATACGCGGCGACAATACCGACGGTATCGGTTTGGCCAACGACATCACGCAGGTCAAAAATATTGCCATCGAAGACAAAACCATTTTGCTTTTGGGCGCAGGCGGCGCGGTACGCGGCGTGATTCCTGTTTTGAAAGAACACCGCCCTGCCCGTATCGTCATTGCCAACCGCACCCACGCCAAGGCCGAGGAATTGGCGCGGCTTTTCGGCATTGAAGCCGTCCCGATGTCGGATTTGAACGGCGGTTTTGATATCATCATCAACGGCACATCCGGCGGCTTGAGCGGTCAGCTTCCTGCCGTCAGCCCTGAAATTTTCCGCGGCTGCCGCCTTGCCTACGATATGGTTTACGGCGAAGCGGCTCAGGCGTTTTTGAACTTTGCCCAAAGCAACGGCGCGGCCGAAGTTTCAGACGGCCTGGGCATGCTGGTCGGTCAGGCTGCCGCCTCTTACCATACTTGGCGCGGATTTACGCCCGATATCCGCCCTGTTATCGAATACATGAAAGCCCTGTAACCATGTTCCGCATCATCAAATGGCTGATTGCCCTGCCCATCGGCATCTTCATTTTCTTCAACGCTTATGTGTACGGCAACATCATTACCTACCGCGCCGTCGCGCCCAGCAAAACCGCCTTCATGTCCATGCGCATGAGCCAGTTTGCAAAAGAAGGCCGCGATGTCAAGCTGGATTACCGCTGGGTGCCTTACGACCAAATTTCCGTCAACCTCAAAAAAGCCCTGATTGCTTCCGAAGACGCCAACTTTGCCGAACACAGCGGCTTTGACTGGAACGGCATCAAATACGCCATGAAACGCAATAAGCAAAGCGGCGAAGTCAAAGCCGGCGGTTCGACCATCAGCCAGCAGCTGGCGAAAAACCTGTTTCTCAACGAAAGCCGCAGCTACATCCGCAAAGGCGAAGAAGCGGCAATTACGGCAATGATGGAAGCGGTTACAGACAAAGACCGCATTTTTGAGCTGTATTTAAACTCAATCGAATGGCACTACGGCGTATTCGGCGCGGAAGCGGCGTCCCAGTATTTCTACAAGAAACCTGCCTCTGCCCTCACCCGCCAACAAGCCGCCAAACTCACGGCGCGCGTTCCGGCTCCGCTGTTTTACGCAGACCACCCTAAGAGCAAACGGATGCACAACAAAACCAATATCATCCTGCGCCGCATGGGTTCGGCAGAATTACCTGAAAGCGATATGGATTAATGAAAAAGGCCGTCTGAACATTTCAGACGGCCTTTGTTTTTAGGCTTTCTCTTCCGGCTCCGGTACGTCAAACACTTGGCGCAGGTAAGCGAGGAAGGTGTTGTTGGTGGTCATGGTTTTGCCCGGGGAGTCGGAGAGCTTGGCGACGGATTGGCCGTTACACTCGACGAGCTTCAAAACAATGTTCAAAGGCGTGTGTCCCAAGTCGTTGGTCAGATTGGTACCGATACCGAAACTGGTTTTGAAACGGTCTTTGAAGTATTGGTGCAACGCCCATGAACGCTCAATATCGAGGCCGTCTGAAAAGGTCAGCATTTTGGTGCGGCTGTCGATTTTAAGTTTTTTGTAATGCTCGTAGGCTTTGTCGCCCCAAACATAAGGATCGCCGCTGTCGTGGCGCAGGCCGTCGAAGAGTTTGGCGAAGTACAGGTCGAAATCACGCAAGAAGGCATCCATGCCGACTACGTCGGTCAGGGCGATACCGAGGTCGCCGCGGTATTCATGTACCCAGCTTTCCAGCGCGGCTTTTTGGAAATTACGCAAACGTACGTCCAAGGCTTGGAAGGCTTGGAGGAACTCGTGTGCCATGGTGCCGATGGGTGTGATGCCGAGCTTTTTGGCCAGATAAACGTTGCTGGTACCGCGCACGATGTCGGGAGCGGCTTCCAACAAGGTGCGGATAACGTGTTCCTGCCATGCAAGGGTGTAGCGGCGGCGTGTGCCGAAATCGGAAATAAGGAACGGCGGATCATTCGGATTTTGTGTAGCCGCAATTTCCTTCAGCTGTTGCGCTTTGGCCTGCAAACGGCGCTCGCCTTCTTCGATGACGGCAGGCGTTTCCAAGCGGCGGAAATAGAGTTCGTTGACGATGGCAAGAATAAAAATCTCGAAGAACATCGCCTGTACCATCGGGCCTTCGATGCGGATGTTCAGACGGCCTTGATCGTCAGGGCTGACTTGGACGAAGCGGCGTTGGAGTTGAAAAAGTTCGAGATAATCGACAAAATCGCTTTTGATAAAACGCAGGCTGCGCAGATAGTCGAGTTCGTCATGGGTAAAGCGCAGCTGGCACAGGGCGTTGAGCTCGCGTTCCAAGTCTTCTTGAATATCGGCCAGCGGATACACCATCTCTTTGTTGCGGCAGCGGAATTCGTAGAGGCTGTGGGTTTGCGGGAATTGGTGCAACACGACTTGCAGCATGGTGAATTTGTACAGGTCGGTATCAAGCAGGGATTGGATAATGGGCTGATAAGCAGACATAAGTTTTCTCTGAGTAAACGTGGGCGTTGAGGTATCAATTTTAATGGGAAAGGCCGTCTGAAAGAAACCTTATTCAGACGGCCTTTATCTTATTAATCCAGCTGCGCTACGGAAACCGGCAAAGAGCGGATGGTAGACAACATCGTGCTGGCATCTTTTTGCTGTTTGCGGAACGCGGCCATATTGGTCGGGGTCAATTTCGGCGTCGGCAGGGCGACGGTAGTCGGGTTGACCGGCTGGCCGTTGACGCGTGCTTCGTAGTGCAGGTGCGGGCCGGTCGAACGGCCGGTTGTACCGACAAAACCAATCACTTCGCCGGCGCGGACTCTGCCGTCGGCAGGGCTGAACGCGCTCATGTGGCCGTACAGGGTTTCCACACCGTTGGCATGTCGGATCATCACGGTATTGCCGTAGCCGCCTTTCCAACCTTTGAAAATCACTTCGCCGTCGGCAGCAGCCTTAATAGGCGTACCGGTCGGCGCGGCATAGTCGATACCGGTGTGCATACGAACGGTATGCAAAACCGGATGGACACGGTAGCCAAACGGGGAAGAAATGCGCGTGTATGCAACAGGCTCGGTATTAAAGCCTTCTTTTTGTTGCAGGGACTTACCGTTTTGGTCGTAGTAGCTGCCGCTTTCTTCGTCGCCTTTGCCTTGGCTGTAATAATAGGCTTGGTAGGTTTTGCCGTCTTTAACCACTTCAGCCGCCAAAATATCGCCGACCGCCATTTGTTGGCCGCGGAAATACATGCTGTTGTACAAAAGACGCACGGTATCGCCTTCTTTCAAATCGCTCATATTAAACGAGTCGGCAAAGATTTCTTTGAGCTGGATATACACTTCGGAAGGGATTTCGGCACGGAGCATATCGCCGATGGCGGAAGTGCGGATTTGCACAGAACGCAGGGTCGGCATGGTTTTCATGTCGATTTCGGCATTGGAGATGCGCCATTTACCTTTGACTTTTTCCAAAGCCACCAAGTTGCGTTCCAATTCTTCATCAGTAAAGAATTGAACGTCGGTCACTTGGCCTGAAGAATCGATGCGGATGTTGACGGATTGGTTGGTCCGCAGGTTTTTCATGTCGAGGTTGGCATTGTTTTTCGCCATGATTTGCTTGATGTCTTCTTGGTTGACACCCATACGTGTCAAAACGTCTGCCAAAGAGTCGCCGGCTTGGACGGCTTCTTGCGCCCAATAGCTGGATTGATAGGTATTGGTTTCCACATAAACGGCAGGCAGCTCTTCGGAAATACGCTCGACTTTAAAATCGGTTTGTGCAGGTTGAGGGTCGGTAATGGCGTATGCGGTCATGATGCCTGAAGCCGGCAGCAGAAACGCTAAGAGGGTTGCTTTGAATCGAGTGGAATATTTGTTTTTAATCACGCGTTATCCTTAATGGGGCGGTCTGTTTTTGAGGTTTGCAGAATGCCGGCACATCCGGCCTGCTGCGACCGCCTGCTGGTTTAAACAGTTTTGGGGATAAAGGACTTTGAGTCTTTTTTCCGATCTGAAAATCAGGTTTTCATTCGGAATGAATGAGGTCGTGTTTGAGATTGACGTTATTATCAGGGCTATTGTGTTGATTTACACCCTGTTTTTCTGAAATTTACGCCACGCATTTTAGCATGGCAGCCCGTTTTTTCCAAACCGGCCGTCTGAACGGCTCTTTTTGAGTACGTGAGGGCAAGGTTCCGAAACGCATCATTTGTCGCGTAAAATAACGGTTTTTCTATCTATTTGCGCTTATGAAGCTGACCCTCGCCCTCCCCTCACTCAACCGCTTTGCCGACGAATCCGTCCCTGAGCTTGCCTTACCTGCTTTTAACCGTCTTTTGCGTTACGGCACATTACGCAAAGAAACACTCAGGCCGTCTGAATTTTACGGACGCCATTTGTGGGGCGGCAGCCTCATTGCCCAAGTGCAACGTTTACGCCACACAAGCCAAAAACGCACAGCCGCTTTTGCCTCTCCGGTTTGGCAACAGATGGGCATGCACCATGTCAACATTATCAGTGGCGAGTTTATCGGCATCCAAAAAGAGGAGGCGCAACGGTTATGTGCGGACTTGTCGGCGTTTTATCAAGATAAAGATTGGCAATTCGAGCCGCTTTGCGAAAGCATGTGGCTGCTCAGTATGCCGACGATAGAAGATTGGGGGGCGGAATGTGTTTTGGATGTGTGCGGGCAGCCGGAAATGGACGGTCAGGCGCACGGCAAAGATGCGGTGTCTTGGTTGGCCGTGCAGACGGAAATCCAAATGTTTCTCCACTCGCATCCGATTAACCAAGCGCGTGAACAACAAGGATTGCCGGAAATCAACGGTTTGTGGCTGTGGAACGATGCGAACGGCACACAGTCTGCGGATATTGTCGCCTCAGACAGCGCATGGGCGCGTTTTTTAGATACGCCCAAACTCGATGCGCCGTATGATTTGAAGGCTTGGTTTGAGATGGTTCAAGAAACAGGCAGCACAGTTTCAGACGGCCTTATCTTTTTGGACGACTTGGTTTCCACCTTACAGACAGGCGATGTTTGGGCATACAAAGATATTTTGGAAAGCTGGGAAACCCGTTGGTTTTCGCCTTTATGGGACGCACTCGCCTCAGGCCGTCTGAAAACTGTATGCATTACCACAGACGGCGAAAACGGCGGCACGCTGGAAATCGGCCGCCGTTCCAAATGGGCATTTTGGCGCAAAGCTAAAACGTTTAACGGATCGTGGTAAGCGGTTTTAAGCCTCCAACGCCTCCAATTTGGCAGAAATTCTATCCCACACATCCTGCAAAGGAATCGCTTTCAACAAACGTGTCGGATCGTTGGTATCGATACTGTCGGGGTGAGGCAGTTCGGCATAATCGCCGGCATAAATGACTTCGGCCTGCTCGGAATACGGACGCCATTTATCCACCCATGATGCGCCAAACAAAGCGATTTGCGGTTTATCCAAAGCTGCAGCGATGTGCATCGGTGCGGAATCGACACCGACAAACAGCTTGGCGCCCTCAATGGCCGCCGCCAATTCACGCAGGCTCAAACATCCGGACAACACATATACTTTTCTGCCTTCCGGAATATTCAGACGGCCTATAATTTCCTGAAGCATGTATTGTTCGACAGTGTCGGGAGAAGCAGTCAATACGACATTCTGTCCGCTGTTGAGCAGAAGTTGTACGATGGCGGCGTTTTTGCCGTCTTCCCAACATTTGAAATGCCAACGCGCACCCGGGTGCAGTAACACATAATCTTCACCGCTCCACCCCTGCTCACGCAATTTCTGCTGCATGCTTTCCCTTGCATCTTGTGCTACCCAAAGGCGTACCTTCGCATCGGCGACGTCTTCAGGCTGGATAAGCGGCGCAAGGATATTCAATTGGTTTTCAACGATATGATGGCTGGGATCAAGCTCATGGTTGATAAAATCATGACAGAAACGCCACCAAAAACCGTCGCGCTTGATGCAGTCAAAACCCACACTGCAACGGGCGCACAGTTTGGCGATTATTGCCGCGCGCCATTGGTCGGACAGGTTGAAAGCCCAGTCGTAATCGCGCGCCTTCAGCTTAGACAAAAGGTTTTTCTCACACGCCAACTGCTTGAATACGCCTAGCTTCTTCCAATTTCGATCAATGGTCAAAATCTGCGCAATCTGCGGATTATCAGCAATCAGCTGCTCCGTACCGGCATACACCAGCATATCGATTTCGCAATCGGGGAAACGGGTTTTCAGCGCATCGACCACCGGCGTGCTCAAAAGCACATCGCCATGATGGCGCAATTTGATGATCAGAATACGTTTGGGTTGGGCTAAAGACATACAAAACTTTCAGACGGCCTGTTGATTGGCTGCTATTGTAAAGCGGAAAACAGGTTTCATAAAATACAAAACAGGCCGTCTGAAAGCTATCCTGCTGATTCATCGCTATAAAATCCGCACAAGTCATGCAATTTATATTACAATCCGCACCCCGTGGTTCGAAAACCTCCCACATTAAAAAACTAAGGAAACCTCATGTCCCGCAACAACGAAGAGCTGCAAGGCATCTCCCTTTTGGGCAACCAGAAAACCCAATACCCAAGCGAATACGCGCCTGAAATTTTGGAAGCGTTCGACAACAAACATCCAGACAACGACTATTTCGTCAAATTCGTCTGCCCCGAGTTCACCAGCCTCTGCCCGATGACTGGCCAGCCCGACTTTGCCACCATCTACATCCGCTACATCCCCCATATCAAAATGGTGGAAAGCAAATCACTGAAACTCTATCTCTTCAGCTTCCGCAACCACGGCGACTTCCATGAAGACTGCGTCAACATCATCATGAAAGACCTCATCGCCCTGATGGATCCGAAATACATCGAAGTATTCGGCGAATTCACACCGCGCGGCGGCATCGCCATTCATCCGTTTGCCAACTACGGCAAAGCAGGCACAGAGTTTGAAGCTTTGGCACGCAAACGCCTGTTTGAGCACGATGCACAATAATCCTATTCAGACGGCCTAACGCCCTTTTCATTGCAAGACTTTCTCTATTGCACGGTCTCGCAAGGCTTCATGCCGTCTGAAAAAACTTCCGAAAGATTTCCATGTACGAATTTACTGCCGCACAGCAGAAGAAAGCGCTCTTCTGGCTGGTGCTTTTCCATATTTTTATTATCGCCGCCAGCAACTATCTGGTGCAGTTCCCCTTTCAAATTTTCAGTATCTTTACCACTTGGGGCGCATTTTCCTTCCCCTTTATCTTCCTCGCAACCGACCTGACCGTGCGCATTTTCGGCGCACCGTTGGCGAGACGGATTATTTTTTGGGTGATGTTCCCCGCCCTGCTGCTCTCTTACGTCTTCTCCGTCCTCTTTCATGACGGCAACTGGACAGGCTGGGCATCTTTAGCCGAATTTAACACCTTCGTCGGCCGTATCGCATTGGCCAGCTTTTCTGCCTATGCGCTCGGGCAAATCCTCGATATTTTCGTGTTCAACAGATTACGCCGTCTAAAATCATGGTGGATTGCCCCCACAGCTTCTACCGTTGTCGGCAACGCTTTGGATACGCTGGTGTTTTTCGCCGTTGCCTTTTATGCGAGCAACGATGAATTTATGGCGGCAAACTGGCAAGGCATCGCATTTGTCGACTATCTATTCAAACTTGCCATCTGCACCCTCTTCTTCCTGCCTGCCTACGGCATCGTATTGAGCATCTTGACCAAAAAACTGACTTCCTTAAACGTCCGTCAAGAAATGCCCGAATCGGTTTTAGCCAAATAAGCAGTAGATAAAAAACAAGGCCGTCTGAAACTTTAATCGTTCAGACGGCCTTTTATGTTTTAAACAATTAACCGGTTAATTGTTTGGTAATCAGTTTTTTCAGCGGCGGGAAGTTATTGCTTGCACGCAATACCAAACCGCGCAGCAGTTTTGCCGGAGCAGTTTCATTGGTAAAGAGTTTCAGCAGCATATTGGTGCCGTGGTAAATCGGATGGGCGTGTAGCATATGCTTGGTGCTGTATTTTTCCAGCAGGCTCTTCGCACCAATATCCTGACCGCGTTGCTCGGCTTCAAGAACCAATTTAGCCAAAAGATCGGCACTTGCCAGACCCAAGTTGAAACCGTGCGCAGTAACCGGATGCATACCGACTGCGGCATCGCCGATCAACGCGCTGCGTTTGCCGTAGAAACGTTGGGCAATCATGCCGACCAAAGGATAATTGTGAATGGTGCTGACCAATTCCATATCACCCAAACGGCCTTTGAGTTGCTCTTTCACGCTGGCTGCCAACTCTTCCGGCGACATGTTTTTAATCGTCTCGGCTTTATCGCTGTCCACCGTAATCACCGTATTGGTTAAATGCTCTTCCAAAGGCAGCAACGCAATGGTACGGCCGTAGTGGAAGCATTCATATGCGGTATGCAGATTAGACAAAGTATGCTTCATGCGGCACACAAACATAGTGCGGCTGTAATCGTGCATATCGGAAGAAATGCCCAATTGACGGCGCGTTTGCGAGAAGCGGCTATCGGCGGCCAACAACAGACGGCCGGTCAATACTTCGCCGCTTTCCAAAATAACTTGCGCCTCATTGTCGGAAGTTTTAACTTCTTTAACATTGGTGCCGGTCAAGATTTTGACGTTATCCAATTTGGACACGACTTCATAAGCGGCTTTACGGATGTTGTGATTGGAAATCAAATAGCCCAAGCAGTCCGCAGGCTCACCGCGTGCCTCTGTCGGTTGCGGGAAGTGGAGCTGGTAATCGGAATGACCGTTCAACACTTTGGCATCGCGCAAAGGATAAATTTCGTCTTTTGGAATCAAATCCCACATACCCAATCGCTGCATGATTTCGCGCGACAAGTGCGTCAGTGCGATTTCACGGCCGTCATACGGCGGATTTTGCAACACTTCTAAAGGACTTCTTTCAATCAGGGTTATGTTCAAACCGCTTCCGGCCAACTCTGCGGCAAAACTTAATCCGGCAGGGCCTGCGCCGACGACGAGAATATCACTGTGTAAGCTCATGGGAGGAATTCCTTGTATTCAACTGATACGGATTTTTTCAGACGGCCTTAAGTTTACTGTGTTTAGCTACATGAGGGTAAATCAAAGGCATTTGATAGATTATATAGAAAGCATTGATAGAATAAAACAAATGTTATCAATTGTAAGCGCGTTTTTACTTTGGCCTTAATATAAATCAAGCTTCACGACATACGGATTTTATCAAACGGACAAACATTCAGATAAACAAAAACCGCATTCCGAAAAGGGAATGCGGCTTTCAATCGTAAAACGATTATTCTTCAGAACCGGTGTAAGGACGGATGCTGACAGTTTTACGGTTCAGCGCGCCTTTGGTTTTGAATTCAACGTAACCGTCGACTTTAGCAAACAAAGTGTGGTCTTTGCCCATGCCTACGTTGTCACCTGCGTGGAATTTAGTACCGCGTTGACGAACGATGATGGAGCCTGCCGGGATCAGCTCGTTGCCGTAGGCTTTAACGCCCAAGCGTTTGGCTTCTGAATCGCGACCGTTGCGGGTGCTACCGCCTGCTTTTTTACTTGCCATTTGTAATACTCCTGAACTTACTTGAAATTAGGCGATTGCCACGATTTCGATTTGGGTGAAATTTTGGCGATGGCCTTGGCGTTTTTGGTAGTGTTTGCGACGACGCATTTTGAAAATGCGTACTTTCTCGCCACGACCATGAGCAACGACTTTGGCTGTTACTTTTGCGCCTTCGATAAAAGGTGCGCCTACTTTTACAGATTCGCCGTCAGCAATCATCAAAACTTCAGTCAGTTCGATTTGGCTGTCGAGT
The DNA here is from genome assembly GCF_051956895.1 of Neisseria sp. P0021.S006. Taxonomy (NCBI): domain Bacteria; kingdom Pseudomonadati; phylum Pseudomonadota; class Betaproteobacteria; order Neisseriales; family Neisseriaceae; genus Neisseria; species Neisseria sp. P0021.S006. The sequence continues at coordinate 73,489 of NZ_JBQCWZ010000002.1, read as the reverse complement.
TCGGCTGGTATCTGTTCTACTTTCAATTTTTCGCCAACGGAAACTTTGTATTGTTTACCGCCGGTTTTTATGACCGCGTACATACTCAACTCCATGAGAATTAGGTTAACATTCCGCACACCATGTGCGAAACGAGCTATTCTATTTCTATTTGCCTATTTTGTCAAAATTTATTTTATTTACAACTGAAAAGGCCGTCTGAAAGATATGTTGCATGCTTTTTAACTGATATAATCACGCGCTGGATTGCTGATATCTTTATGCAACGTTATTACCCCGACCGAATGTACGGGTTTAAACAGATTCATTGGAGCCTCCGCTCCGTTTTATCAACAGAGAATGTTTTATGCTCGAAAACCTGCCTTACTTCCAACGCCACCTGCCCGATGACCTTGCCAAAGTGAACGCGGTCATCAACCAAGCTGTTCAATCCGATGTCGCGCTGATTTCGCAAATTGGCACATACATCATCAGCGCGGGCGGTAAGCGACTGCGTCCGATTATTACCATTTTGGCAGGCAAAGCAGTCGGGCATGACGATGAAAAGCTGTATTCGCTGGCAGCGATGGTGGAATTCATCCACACCTCCACCCTCCTGCACGACGATGTCGTTGACGAAAGTGAATTGCGCCGCGGCCGTAAAACCGCAAACAATCTCTTCGGCAACGCAGCGGCCGTTTTGGTCGGCGACTTCCTCTATACACGCGCCTTCCAACTGATGGTCGGTTCAGGCAGTATGCGTATATTGGAAGTGATGGCCGATGCGACCAACATCATCGCCGAAGGCGAAGTCATGCAGCTGATGAACATCGGCAATACGGATATTACCGAAGAGCAATACGTCCAAGTTATCCAATACAAAACAGCAAAATTGTTTGAAGCGGCCGCGCAAGTCGGCGCAATTTTGGGCAAGGCTTCCCCCGAACACGAGCAAGCCTTGAAAGACTACGGCATGTACGTCGGTACGGCTTTCCAAATCATTGACGATGTTTTGGACTATTCAGGCGAAACCGAAGAAATCGGCAAAAACGTCGGCGACGATTTGGCAGAAGGCAAACCTACCCTGCCATTGATTTACCTGATGCGAAACGGCTCCGAGCAGGCCGCCAACGATGTGCGCTATGCTTTGGAAAATGCCGACCGCAGCTATTTTGAAAAAATCCACGACTATGTCGTCAACTCCGACGCTTTGCCGTATTCGATTTCTGAAGCGAAAAAAGCCGTTGACAAAGCCATCGCTTCATTGGACGTGTTGCCTGACAGCGAAGTCAAAGAAGCCATGATCCAACTGGCAAAAGAATCTTTAGCCCGAGTATCTTAATCCGATGAATTTCAGCTTTGTCCCTTTGTTTCTGGTTACGCTGATTTTTTTGGGCGTCGTCAGCAACAACAACTCGATTACGATTTCGGCGGCGGTATTGCTGCTCATGCAGCAGACGGCCTTGTCGCAATATCTTCCCTTGGTGGAAAAACACGGTTTGCATCTGGGCATCATCCTGCTGACCATCGGCGTATTGAGTCCGTTGGTTTCCGGTAAAATCCAGATTCCGCCGGTTTCCGAGTTTATCAATTTCAAAATGATTGCTGCCGTCCTTATCGGCATTTTGGTTGCCTGGCTTGCCGGACGCGGCGTTCCATTGATGAGCGAACAGCCTGTTTTGGTAACCGGATTATTAATCGGCACGGTCATCGGCGTTGCCTTTGTCGGCGGCATTCCGGTCGGCCCTTTGATTGCCGCCGGCTTATTGTCTTTTTTTGCTGGAAAGGTTTAAAATCCCCTCCTTTACCGCCTCGCCATAGTTCAACGGATAGAACGTATGCCTCCTAAGCGTAAAATACAGGTTCGATTCCTGTTGGCGAGGCCACAGTTTCAAGAAAAGCCTTCATACTTTGAAAGGCTTTTTTATTATCAACAATAAAGGCCGTCTGAAACTTTTCAGACGGCCTTCTCATTTCGCCAAACCGTTAACCCGGACGACCATCCGAACGCGGACGGATCAGCCAAGGAATATATTTCCATGCGTACAACAGCAAAGAGGCGGCAAACAAAGCGGCGGAGCAACGAATACTGTGCGTGTATGCCGTACCGCTCACAAAGGTAGCCAAAACACGGACAACCGTTGCGGCAATCATCAGCCAAAAGGCGACAGGAACCACTTTAGGCGGCGGATAAATGGAGTTGCCGGTATGGCCAAGCGCAGTTCGCGCCATCATGCCCAAAGTCAGCACGCCGATACCGCCAACGCCGATAAGGTGCACACCCAAATTCAGGAAACTTGGAATCCAATAAGAAAGACCGACCGCAATCAAGCCCAAGCCAGTAAACAGATAGCCGGCAAACAAAATCCAAAGCATAGGCTCTTTCAGCACGGCTTTATACCACCAGCGGTACACCTGCACGGTAAAAATCACACCGGCAGCCAACGCAAACAACGCGGCCAGTCCCGGCAAAATGTTATGCGCCATCAGCATGGCGGTCAGCATAGGCAGCCAAAGTGAAGCATGCGCCACCCATTGAGGGCTGGGGATTTGCGGCACGTTCAGGCGTTTGGACGTAAAGAACGAGATAATCCGCATACCGATCAAACCAATAAAACCGGCCACCATAATCAAACCGGATTGCAAACCGGTCATCAGCGCAATGGCATCAAACGGCTGCACTTTCAGATGGAAGGCGAAATGGGTGCCGCCCAAAACAAAAATAGCGAACACGGCAACATAGTTGCGCTTGTTTTGAGAACGAATTACCGGCAAAGCCATGCATACCGCGCCATACCAGAAAAAGATCGTACCGAATATGCCGCTTGCCGTTACCCCCCAACCAGGAATAAACATACAAATGCGGGCCAACAGCCAAAATGCGGTCAAACCGGCCAAAGCCTTACCGCGTGTCGGCGGCTGGCCTGTCCAAGTCGCCACGGCCGTCAATAAAAATGCAATGACAACCAATCCGGCATAGCCCCAAATCATTTCATGGGCATGCCAATAAAAACCCGGCAACTCAGGCGTACCCTGAAAGCCGAAGCCCCAAAGCAGTATAGACAATGCGCCATACAAAGCCGCCAACGAATAAAACGGGCGGAAGGCCATTGCCCAAACCGGGTGTTTGAACAAATCGGTCATGGTGGTTCCTTCAATTTTTATATCATCATAAAACAGCAACAGAGGCCGTCTGAAACTTTTCAGACGGCCATCAATTCCCTTTCCTGTTACACATTCTCAGGCAAAGGCAAAAAAGGTTCAATCGCAGGGAAAAGCTCGCGCTCCTCAAAGCGCGCATGATCGCGCAAAGTGACAGCAAACTCCTTATTCCATGATTCATTCATATATTCAGGATGCGCCATCATCGCGCGTAATTTGGCATGATCGCCTTCAAAACGCTGCCGCAACGCAGGGTCAATTTTATCCCAATACGGCGCAAACATGGTTTCCTCTTCCCAAAAATGTGGCTCAAGCTCAACAAAATGAGGCTCCAGCTCCGCCTGATGGCTTTGATCGGGCGTACGCAGAAGACGGACGCACAACGACAGCGAACCATGATGTTCGCGGGAAAGTTCTATTAAGGCAGGATGGCGTTTCAAGGGCTTCATAAGTTCGTTATAATGGCAACAGTCTGTCAAACTGGATTAATTCAAATGTTTCAGATATTATGAAACCCAATCCCACATAAAGTCAAACAGCCCCTCACCAAGCACTACGCTTTTGACATATAATAAAAATATCTAAAGAGCCAGCCATGTATCTGACCCAACATACCGATTACGGATTGCGCGTATTGGTTTATACCGCCATCAACGACGACACCCTCGTCAATATCGGCACTATTGCCGAGACTTACAATATTTCCAAAAGCCATTTGATGAAAGTGGTTACCTCATTAGTCAAAGGCGGTTTTCTGGTCAGCGTGCGCGGCAAAGGCGGCGGTTTGCGCTTGGCAGACAATCCTGAAAACATCAATATCGGTGCAGTGGTACGCCATCTTGAGCCGATGCAGGTTGTCGAATGCATGGGCGACAACAACGAATGCCTCATCACCCCATCCTGCCGACTGACCGGTATCATCACCGGTGCCATCAAAGCCTTCTTCAATCATTTAGATCAATACTCACTGCAAGATCTGCTGGACAAGCCGACTTACGACATACTTTATACACCGCGCATCCCAATCAACGAAATACGCGGAACGGCCGACTAAATCTTCAGGCCGTCTGAAATAAAGATTTTCAGACGGCATTGGTTTACAAAACATTCTACAACTTAAATAGCTGACTTTCATTTGATAGGTTATTTTTTATACTAAATATGTTGAATATAAGACAACAGAAAAACCCAAAATAAGAATAATCATAGCAACCGTAAAATTTATTCTTAATATTTTCAAATAAAATTTATTGGATATTTTTTGTATTCCAAATAGCACTCTGAAAAATTTAAATTGCATACTTCCAATAAATAGATATTCAAAAAAACCTATATCTACCCCTTCTGATTTTAATATTTTATATACTATTACTGAATTAATTATAATTGCAATAAAATACAAAAATACTAAACAAAACAGAAAATAAGGCAATAACTCCACCAAACTACTCCTTCTTTTTTAAAAAGAATTTTCCCTAAAAAATATATTGGACGACATAACCGAATTTCTATACTCGACATTATATTCCAACCCTTCACAAACCAATAAATACAAAAATGCCCGAAGCCAAAAGCCTCGGGCATTTTTAATATTTGGTGGGTCCGGTGGGTTTCGAACCCACGACCAAGGGATTATGAGTCCCCTGCTCTAACCCCTGAGCTACAGACCCGTCAAGAGTAGATGCGGATTATAGCATAACTTGTTGCTTGTTCAAGATGCCGAGCAAATGTTTCAGACGGCCTGTTGGTTTTCTATTCGGGCATTATGCCGATACGCCCAATGCTTCCCAAACTTTCAAAGCGTCCGATGTTGCTTTGACATCGTGAACACGGATGATTTGCGCGCCTCTAGCCACTGAGGCCAAAGCAGCTGCGACGCTGCCGTGTACGCGTTTGGCGGCATCTTGTTCGCCTGTCAGTTCGCCAATCATACGTTTGCGCGATACGCCGATCAGAAGGGGGAATCCGGTTGCTTCCATCAATTCAGGCAAATGTTTTATCAGGGTGATGTTGTGTTGCAGGTTTTTGCCGAAACCGAAGCCGGGGTCCAGCGTGATGCGTTCAGGGGCAATGCCTGCTTGAACGCATTCTGCCGCGCGTGCTTTTAAATAGCGCGCGACCTCTTCGACGACATCTTGATATTGCGGATTAAGCTGCATGGTTTTGGGCAAACCCTGCATGTGCATAAGACACACGCCCGTCTTCGGCTGTTGCGCCAACAAGGCGACTGCGCCTTCATCACTCAATGCGGCAACATCGTTGATAATATCGACGCCGCCTTGTGCCAAGGCTTTTTCCATAATCGCCGTACGGCGCGTATCCAAGCTGACGGGAACATTCCACTTGGCCACTTCCACTAAAACCGGCTGCACCCTGGCCCATTCTTCTTCGAGAGAAACATCATCCGAACCCGGGCGGGTAGATTCGCCGCCGATATCGAGAATATCCGCGCCGTCTTTCAGCAGCTGCTCGGCATGTGTCAATGCTATTGAGACATTTTGCGAATAGGTGCCGCCATCGGAAAATGAATCGGGGGTCAGATTGACGATGCCCATGATTTTCGGTTTGTCCAAGGCGATTTCAAATCGGCCTGCCTGCCAAATGCGTGTGTTCATAATGCTTCCATTGATGAAATAATAGGATAGAGGCCGTCTGAAATTTTTCAGACGGCCTTTAGGTTTTAACTTCAAACAGTCAATTACATTCCGCCGTAATTCGGACCGCTTGCGCCTTCGGGGCAAATCCAAGTGATGTTTTGCGTCGGGTCTTTGATGTCGCACGTTTTGCAGTGGACGCAGTTGGCAGCGTTGATTTGCAGGCGCGGACTGCCGTTTTCTTCGACGATTTCATATACGCCGGCCGGACAATAGCGGGTTTCGGGCGAGGCGTATTCTTTGTAGTTTACGTCTATCATGACTTGCGGATTTTTCAGTACCAAATGGTCGGGCTGGTTTTCTTCGTGCGCAAGGTTGGCAAGGAAGACGCTGCTCAAACGGTCGAAAGTCAACACACCGTCGGGCTTCGGATAATCAATCGGCTTGCATTCGGCGGCTTTTTTGAGCTGCTCGTTGTCTTTGCCGTGATGTTTCAAGGTCCACGGGGCTTTGCCTCTGAAAATCATTTGGTCGATGCCGGTATAGATTGAGCCGAGGTAAACGCCCCATTTAAATGACGGACGGACATTGCGCGCGGCGTAAAGCTCTTGATACAGCCAGCTTTGTTCAAAACGTTGCTGATAATCCGCCGCCTCTTTGCCGCTGTCGAAGCTTTCCACTTCCTCGAGGTTTTCCAACATAGGGAACACGGCTTCTGCGGCAAGCATGGCGGATTTCATGGCCGTATGAATGCCTTTGATGCGCGGCATATTCAGGAAACCCGCCGCATCGCCGACCAAAACGCCACCTTTAAACGAGAGTTTCGGCAGGCTTTGCAAACCGCCTTCAATCAACGAACGCGCGCCATAAGCGATACGGCGGCCGCCTTCAAAGGTTTTGCGGATTTCAGGATGGGTTTTGAAACGTTGGAACTCTTCAAACGGCGACAGATAAGGGTTTTGATAATCTAAGCCGACCACAAAACCGACAGCGACTTTGTTTTCATCAAAGTGATAAATAAACGAGCCACCGTAGGTTTTGCTGTCCAACGGCCAGCCTGCGCTGTGCATGACCAAACCGGGCTGATGTTTTTCAGACGGCACTTCCCAAATTTCTTTAATGCCCAAGCCGTAAGTTTGCGGTTCGCTGTTTTGGTCGAGCTTGAATTGTTCAATGACTTGCTTGGAAAGCGAGCCGCGACAGCCTTCGGCAAACAGGGTTTGCTGCGCCCAAAGCTCCATGCCGGGCTGAAATGAATCGGTCGGTTCGCCGTCTTTGCCCACACCCATATTGCCGGTCGCAATGCCTTTGACCGAACCGTCTTCGTGATACAGCACTTCGGCGGCGGCAAAGCCCGGATAGATTTCCACGCCCAAATTTTCCGCCTGCTCTGCCAACCAGCGCACGACTTCACCCAAGCTGGCAATATAGTTCGCATGGTTGTCGAAATTCGGGGTAACCGGCAAGTTGAAGGCTTTTTTCTCGGTCAGGAACAAAACCCTGTCCTTCGTCACTGTACGCGTCAGCGGCGCGCCTTTTTCTTTCCAATCAGGAATCAACTCATTCAAAGAAATCGGATCGATGATGGCACCGGCTAGCGAGTGCGCACCGGCCTCCGAACCCTTCTCCACCACGCAAACGCTGATTTCGCGTCCATTCTTTTCGGCAAGCTGCTTGAGTTTGATGGCGGCAGACAAACCCGACGGGCCTGCGCCGACAATCACGACATCGTATTGCATACTGTCGCGCTCGATGGTTTCTGTCATAGTGGTTCCTGTATTGTCATTATTCAATTTAATCCGCTAATTATACAGCCTGGACATATAGTTACCAAATACAACAAAAGGCCGTCTGAAACTTTACTCAAATTTCAGACGGCCTTTACTGTATTCAAAAGATTACTGCGCTTTGGTTTCCGTTACAAAACCGATTTTGCTGATACCGGCTTCGCGCGCCGCTTGCAGGGCTTGGTTGACATAATCGTATTCAACCGCTTTATCCGCCGCAATCGCCACAATCACATCTTCGTTTTTCGCTTTGGCTTCTTTCAGCTTGGCAGTTACCGTTGCCAAATCCACTTTGTTATCCGAATCTCCGCCAACAACATAAGCACCATTGGCATCAATGCTCAAACGCAAAGGATCTTTAGGCTGCTGCTTATCCTCTTTCGCCGCTTTTTCCGAAGCAGTCGGCAACTCCAAAGGAATCGAGTGGGTCAGCACCGGCATGGTAATCATAAATACAATCAGCAACACCAGCATCACGTCCACCAAAGGTGTAACGTTGATATCCGACATCGGCGCATCATCGCCAGAATTCATTGATCCGAAAGCCATGATTTAATCCTTTTGATTCAGAAGGCGGACATGCAGGTCATGTGCAAATGCGTCCATATCTTGCGCGATGGTTTTTGTACCGCGATTGAGGAAGTTGTATGCCAATACAGCCGGAATCGCTACAAACAGGCCGACGGCAGTCGATACCAAAGCCTCACCAATCGGACCGGCTACCGCAGCAATGCTCATTTGACCGCTTTCGCTGATGCCGATCAGGGCATGGTAAATACCCCAAACAGTACCCAACAGGCCGATAAACGGAGCGGTTGCGCCGATGGAGGCCAACGCGGTCATGCCATAGTCGAACTGACGCATGGTTTGTGACATGCTGTTGCGGATGTGAACGACCAAGTATTCATTCAAAGGCAATTCGTCAATCAGCGATTTGCTTGTCGTTTGACGGTAGTTTTGGTATGCGCGCAGAGACTCATCGGCAACATTGCTCATCGGTGCTTCTACCGCTTTGGCTTTTTGTACGGCATCAGCCAGCGTAAACGCATTCAACATCAACTCTTTTACCTGAGCATTGCCTTTTTTCGCTTTGCGGTATTTGATGCAGCGAATCACAATGACACTCCAAGTCACCACACTCATCAACAACATCAGGACAAATACACCAATCAGTACCACATCACCTGATTTGAAAACTAAACTTAAATCCATAATTTTTCCAAGTTAAAAATAAAATTAAAATTTCTATCGGGTCATTTAAAAATATTCCCCAACAGCATATATTTTCCAATCAATCAGCTTAGTCCTAGATACTTATTCAAGCGTGAATTTGACAGGTACTTTAAATTCAGTCCAAACGCTTGCATGACAGCTACCATCTTTAACGGCTTTACGCGCTGCATTATCCAGACGACTATAACCACTTGATTTATTCACACTAATTGAATCCACTTTACCGCCGGGACCAACCAAGACTTTCAAAACAACCAAGCCCTCTTCGCCATTTTCAGTGGACAGTGAAGGATACGGAGGTCTCGGAATATGGCAGGTTCCTTTTGCCGGATTGCCTTTACTGCTGCCGGCACCTGTACCGCTGCCACCACCTCCGCCACCGGTACCGGAACCATGTTCGCCTTTCGCACCGCCGCTACCGGATCCGCCGCCTTCGCCACGGCCGCTGCCTGTACCTTTCGTACCGCCGCCGTTGCCTTTTCCTTCTCCACTCAAGGCTTTGCCTTCGCCGTTGCCTTTACCGTTTTCAGCAGTGTTCGGCCCGGTTTTGCTGCCTGAGTATTCAGATGCTTTAGGAGATGGTTTAGGTTCTGCCTTCGGCTCTGGTTTTGGTTCAGGTTTTGGCTCGGGCTTCGGCTCAGGTTTGGGTTCCGGCTTAGGCTCGGGCTTAGGTTTCTCGATAGGTTTCGGTTTTTCCTTTTGCTGCACGATATCCGCTTTTTCTTTTTTCGTTACCACAGGTTTGATAACAGGTTTGGGCGGTTCGACAGGCTTAGGTTTGGGTTTCGGCTTGGGTTTCGGTTGTTCTGGAGTAGGCTCGGGGGCTGCAGGTGCGCCTTCGCCCTCAGGACTACCGTCGCCACCGCCGAAATCGCCTAAATCGACAAATTCAATATTCGCCATTTCGACAGGAGGCGGTTTGTGCGCGTGCCATAAAAGTGCAACCAAGCCGACGTGAATCAACGCAACGGAAGTCACGACGGCTGGAGTTAAAATTCGTTTTTTATCCATAATTCCGTTATGTTAATAGCAACAATTCCCGTTTGCAAGTCGTTTTACAGTCAAAATAAGCATTAATGCTTATAGAGAAAGTTTATAGACCTGCTGTTTTAAAGGCTGCATATCATAATATGATATTAGCTCTCATTACTAATATTATCAAACAAAAGGTCGTTTTAAAAGATAAACGGTAAGACAAAACAGCCTATTCTTCCGGCGTTTATGCTATCCGCACATTAAACCAATATCGAAACCTCATCAGACCGATCAAAATTCAAATGGTTTCAAATCATCTGTATAAAACATCAGGCCGTCTGAAAACATTCTTTCAGACGGCCTGATTCAAACAAAATCATTTTTTCCGTTTCGCCCTTGGGTGCGCCTCATCATAAACGCGCGCCAAATGGTCAAAGTCCAGCTTTGTATAAACTTGCGTAGCGGAAAGGTTGCTGTGACCCAACAATTCCTGTACGGCGCGGATATCGCCCGATGCCTGCAAAAGATGGGTTGCATAGCTGTGGCGCATCATGTGCGGCGAGATATGGCTGGCGCTGCCCACGCGCACTGCCCACGCCTGCAGGCGTTTTTGAATTTGACGTTGCCCCAGCCTGCCGCCGTTCTTATTAGTAAACAAGGCCTGCTCGCCCTCTTTGGCAATACGCACTGCCAAATAATCACGCAATGCCGCAATGCTCTTGCCCACCAAAGGCACTTGCCGCTGCTTGCCGCCTTTACCCTTCACACTGACCCAGCCTTCGTCCAAAACGATACCGTCCAGATTCAAACCTTGTATCTCGCTCAGGCGCAAACCGCTACCATACATCAATTCAAACATGGCCTTATCGCGCACGTCCAATTCGTCATCAACAGGCGCATGGTCAAGGATATGGTTTAAAGGTTCTTGCGGTAGTGCTTTAGGCAAGCGTTCGGGCAGGCGCGGCGCTTTCATATTAAATGTCGGATCGCTTTCCATGACTTCTATCTGCACCAGCCAACTGCAATACTGCCGCCATACCGACAATTTCCGCGCCAAGCTGCTTTCGCTCAAGCCCTTTTGCGACAGCTTTTTCAATACCGCCACAAAATCACGGCGCGTCGGCAGACCGTTTTCCAGATTATCGGGCAATAGGCGCATCAATTCACTCAAATCGCGCCGATAAGCGGAAACGGTATGCTCCGACTTGCCTTGTTGCAGCAAGGTTTTCAGATAGCGTTCAAGATGAAGCGCAAAATTATTTGATTCCGCCATTTCAGACGGCCTCCAATGCTGCTTTCAAGGCCGAAGGCAGACGGCAGACGCGTTGTTTGCCATAATCAAAACACACCATGCCTGTCTGTACTTTCGCCAGCACAAGGCCGTCTGAAATCCTGCGGATACGGTACAACAAAGAAAAGCCCACACCGGCCATGCCTGCCGCCCCCATTTCTACCGACAGCTCATCGCCATGATGACCTTGCGCCAAATACTGCACCGCCGCATCCGCCATAATCAGGCCTGCCCCTCCAGCATCCATTTCGCTCCAACCCAGCTTCGCCAACCAACGCATCCGCACTTCATGGCACAAACGCAACACAGCATCGTTCGCCAAATGGCCGCCATAGTTCACATCGCCCACCTGCACCGTCAAGGCCGTCTGAAACAAAGGCTTATCACACTTGGCCACCGAAATCCTATCCATTTTGCACACCCGTTTTCAATACCACGCCATTATAAACCGAGACCCTGTTCGTTAATATATAAAAACAATGTAGCAGCTTGTAGTTTTTCATTTCAAAAAACATTATAATTTATCGGATAAATTTACCCTTCACTACTTCAGGAGCTTCTCATGGCACTCGTATCCATGCGCCAATTATTGGACCATGCTGCCGAAAACAGCTACGGTCTGCCCGCATTCAACGTTAACAACCTCGAACAGATGCGCGCCATCATGGAGGCGGCCGACCAAGTCAACGCCCCCGTTATCGTTCAAGCATCCGCAGGCGCACGCAAATACGCAGGTGCCCCATTCCTGCGCCATCTGATTTTGGCCGCAGTTGAAGAATTCCCGCACATCCCTGTCGTAATGCACCAAGACCACGGCGCATCTCCTGATGTGTGCCAACGCTCCATCCAACTGGGCTTCTCCTCTGTGATGATGGACGGCTCGCTGATGGAAGACGGCAAAACCCCTTCTTCTTACGAATACAACGTCAACGCCACCCGTACCGTCGTTAACTTCTCCCACGCTTGCGGCGTGTCCGTCGAAGGCGAAATCGGCGTATTGGGCAACCTCGAAACCGGAGAAGCCGGCGAAGAAGACGGCGTCGGCGCAGTGGGCAAACTTTCCCACGACCAAATGCTGACCAGCGTCGAAGATGCCGTACGTTTCGTTAAAGATACCGGCGTTGACGCATTGGCTATTGCCGTCGGTACCAGCCACGGTGCATACAAATTCACCCGTCCGCCCACAGGCGACGTATTGCGTATCGACCGCATCAAAGAAATCCACCAAGCCCTGCCCAACACCCACATCGTGATGCACGGTTCCAGCTCCGTTCCGCAAGAATGGCTGAAAGTCATCAACGAACACGGCGGCAAAATTGGTGAAACCTACGGCGTACCTGTAGAAGAAATCGTCGAAGGCATCAAACACGGCGTGCGCAAAGTCAACATCGATACCGACTTGCGCCTCGCCTCTACCGGTGCCATCCGCCGCTTCATGGCAGAAAACCCATCCGAATTCGACCCGCGCAAATACTTGAGCAAAACCGTCGAAGCCATGAAACAAATCTGTCTTGACCGCTACCTCGCATTCGGTTGCGAAGGCCAAGCCGACAAAATCAAACCGATTTCTTTGGAAAAAATGGCAACCAAATACGCCAAAGGCGAATTGAACCAAATCGTTAAATAATCCGTATCTCGGATTCACACTAAGGCCGTCTGAAAACTTGAAAATAAGGTTTCAGACGGCCTTAGCTTTTGGGAAATTTATAGTAAAATCTTCCACCGACTACACATCAAAACACATCGAAAGCAAACATGAAACTCGCCGTTATTTTGCCGGCCTATTGTGCCGAAGCTTATTTGCCCGAATGCTTGGATTCGGTATTGAATCAAACATTCCGTGACTTTTTCGTCATCGCCATCAACGATGCTTCAACAGACAAAACCGGCGAAATCCTCGAGGCTTACGCAGCTAAAGATTCACGTTTGCAGGTTTTCCACCTTCCGGAAAACAGGGGCGAGCCGTTTGCCTGCCAATTTGCCATGGATATGCTCAAAGACGTAAAGGTCGAATATGTGGCACGAATGGACGCAGACGATATTTGCGCCTTGGATCGTTTTGAAAAACAGATTCAGTTTTTAGACAGCCATCCCGAAATCGATATTGTCGGCAGCCAAGCCACCATCTTTTTCGACGACCAAACCGGAAGAGAACCCGTTTTAAGCGACCTCCCCCTGCTCGACAAAGACATTAAAGCCTTTCTCTCCTTTGCCGCCCAAAACATGTTCAACCCCACCACCATGTGGCGGCACGATAGCATTAAAAACCTTGGGATAAACTACACCGCGACAGAAACCGCTCCCGATTTCCATATGTGGGTACAATGCGCCCTACATGGCAAAACCTTTGCCAACCTGCCCGAGTCTTTGTTGTCATACAGGATACACACAAATCAAGAAAGCAAAAAAAGAGACAAAATCAACAGATCCGTCCAATACACCATGGAGTTGTGGATCAGTCATCTCTTCCCTGATTTGAACGCGACGGAAGTAACGCTCTTAAGCCGCATCTTGTACGAAAAGCAACTGCGCTTGACCACCGAAGAGCTGAAAACCATTTTTGCCGCGTATGACAGAATCAGTAAGGACCGCAGCATTTCTTTGTTTGGCGAAGACCGCAATACGATGTTCGACATGATAGACAATTTCTTCAATTTCTTAAAAAGCCGGTTGAAATTCACTTAAATTATAAAAGGCCGTCTGAAACCTCGTTTCAGACGGCCTTTATCTATTTCAAAATCAATCTAAATCAGAACAAGCCATGAATCACGCCGTCTGCATCCACATCGATTTTCTCGGCAGCTGGAACTTTCGGCAGACCCGGCATCTTCATCATGTTGCCGCACAGCGCAACGATGAAGCCCGCACCGGAAGAAACGGTAATACCGCGCACGGTAATGCGGAAGCCTTCAGGGCAGCCCAAGAGTTTGGCGTTGTCGCTCAAAGAATATTGGGTTTTCGCCATGCAGACCGGCATTTTGTCCAAGCCCAGTTTTTCCAGTGAAGCGATTTCGGCAGACGCTTCTGCGCTGAAATCGACATCTTCCGCGCCGTACACTTTTTGGGCAATCGCACGGATTTTGTCTTTAATGCTCAACTCAACATCGTAGGCAAAATTGAAGTTATTCGGTTGATTTTCGATGGCGTTGACGACTTTGTGCGCCAAGTCTGCACCACCCGCGCCGCCTTTACCCCACACTTCGGTCAAGGAAACTTCGACGCCGTGTTCCGCACAGGCTTTTTCAATCATGGCCAACTCGGCATCGGAGTCGGACACAAAGCGGTTGATGGCAACCACCACAGGCAGGCCGAATACGTTTTTCAGGTTGGAAATGTGTTTCAGCAGATTAGGCAGGCCTTTTGCCAAGGCTTCGAGGTTTTCTTCGCCGAGATTGGCACGCTCCACGCCGCCGTTGTATTTCAAAGCGCGGACGGTAGCCACGACAACAGCCGCATCAGGTTTCAAATCCGCCAGACGGCATTTGATGTCGCAGAATTTTTCCGCGCCCAAATCCGCGCCGAAGCCTGCTTCGGTTACGGCGTAATCGGCAAGGTGTTTCGCCAAACGGGTAGCGGTTACAGAGTTACAGCCGTGGGCGATGTTGGCGAACGGGCCGCCGTGTACAAAGGCCGGAGTGCCTTCGATGGTTTGTACCAAGTTAGGCTTAATCGCATCTTTAAGCAATGCCGCCATCGCGCCATTCGCTTTTAAATCTTTGGCGTAAACAGGGCTGCCGTCTTTGGCATAGGCGACAAGGATGTTGCCCAAACGCTCTTTTAAATCGCTGATGTCTTTGGCAAGACAGAATACTGCCATCACTTCGGACGCAACGGTAATGTCAAAACCATCGGGACGCATCACACCGTCAACAGGTTTGCCCATACCGTCGATAATGTTGCGCAACTGACGATCGTTCATATCGACCACGCGACGCCACAGCACGCGTTTCGGATCGATGTTCAACTCATTGCCTTGATAGATATGGTTGTCGAGCATGGCGGCGAGCAGGTTATTCGCCGCACCGATGGCGTGAAAGTCGCCGGTAAAGTGCAGGTTAATGTCTTCCATCGGCAAAACTTGGGCATAGCCGCCGCCTGCCGCACCACCTTTAACACCAAACACCGGACCCAAAGAAGGCTCGCGCAGGGCGATAACCGAGTCTTTGCCGATATGGCGCAATGCGTCCGCCAAACCGATGGTTACGGTGGTTTTACCCTCACCCGCAGGAGTCGGATTAATGGCGGTAACCAAAATCAGACGGCCTTGTTTTTCCGGCAGCTTGAATGCCTCGGCAGGATTGATTTTGGCTTTGTAATGACCATAGGGCTCGATGTTGTCAACGTTCAAACCCAGCTTGGCGGCAATTTCACCAATCGGGCGCATGGTGGAAGACTGGGCAATTTCAGCATCGGTTTTGAAGCTCATGATTTTCCTTTATTGAGAGAGGGAAAGGCCGTCTGAAACAATATAATAAAGACGGCTGGAAGAAAAAGAATATTAGTTCTATTATAGCGTTTTCCAAAGACAAACCGCAGTGAAAATTTCGATATTTCATCAACAAGCGGATTCATATTGTCAACAATTTGAAACAAAGGAATAAAACATGAGCAGTAACGCATGGCTGTTTTGGGCATTGGCATCGGCAGGCTTCGCCTCATTGACCGCCATTTTCGCCAAAATGGGTTTACAGGGCATAGATTCAGATTTCGCCACCTTTATCCGCACCTTGGTCATCCTCGCCGCTTTGGTATTGTTTTTAACCTACACCGGCAAATGGCAGGGTGTGAACGGCTTTACCGGCCGCAACTGGACATTCCTCATCCTATCCGGCCTCGCTACCGGCGCATCTTGGCTTGCCTACTTCAAAGCCCTGCAACTGGGCAACGCCTCACAAGTCGCGCCCGTCGACAAATTCAGCCTGGTCTTGGTTGCCCTGATGGCCGTCGTTTTCTTAGACGAGCGCCCAAGCACGCAGGAATGGATAGGCTTAGGCTTGGTAACCGCAGGCGTATTGACTTTGGCTTTGAAACGATAAAAATTGGGACATCAAAAAAGGCCGTCTGAAAAATTTCAGACGGCCTTTGCTTTGCTTCAAACAATCAGCTCACAATTAATTTGAACCGACTTTGATTTTTTGCCACAAGTTGACAGACAGTTTTTTCGCATCTGCGCTCATTTGAGGCATGACGAAACCGTCTTTCATGTCTTGCTCGTTCGGGAAAATAGAACGTGTATTCACCAGCTCTGCAGGCATTTTTTCGCGTGCCGGTTTGCTGGCCGGGGCGAAGGTCACGGCAATACCGTTTTTCGCAGCCACTTCGGGATCAAGTGTGTAGTTGATGTATTTGTGGGCATTAGCGATGTTTTTTGCATCAGCCGGAATCAACCAAGATTCAATCCAGAAGCCCATGCCTTTCGGTGTCAACACTTCAATGCCGACGTTGTTTTTCACTTCTTCGGAACGCGCTTTGGCCAAGTTCAAGTCGCCGCCGTTACCTGCCGCCAAGCAGATATCGCCGCGCGCCAATTCGTCAATGATGGAAGGGCTGAAACGTTTCACGTCAGGACGGATAGACTTCAACACTTCCGCCGCCGCTTTCAAATCTTCAGGATTCGAGCCTTTAGGATCTTTACCCAAGTAGTTCAACAAGATTGGGAACATTTCGCTCGGGGTATCCCACAAAGCGATGCCACAAGATTTCAGCTTGTTGGTGTATTCGGGTTTGAACAGCAAATCCCAGCCGTTTTCAGGCAATTTTCCGCCCAAAAGCTCTTTGCCCTTCGCCGTAATCGCAATCGTATTCACACCTGAGAAGTATGGAACGGCGTATTGATTGCCAGGGTCGGCGGTTTCCAACATCTTCAGCAATTCAGGGTCGATGTTTTTGTAGTTCGGAATCAGATCCTTATTGATTTTTTGGTATGCACCTGCCTCAATTTGGCGCGGCAGGAAGGCAATACCGGGTACAACCAAGTCATAGCCGGATTTGCCGGTCAGCATTTTGGCTTCCAACGTTTCGTTGTTTTCATACAAATCGTAAGTCAGCTTCAAATTGTTGGTTTTTTTGAAGTCTTCGACTGTACTTTCGTCAACGTAGTTTGACCAGTTGTAGATATTCAAAGTATCGGTGGCGGCTGCTTCGGTATTGGCAGCAGGCGCGCTGCCTGCTTGAGGTTGCTCGGCTTTTTTCTCGCCACCGCCGCACGCGGCCAAAGACAATGCGGCCAATACGGCTAATACGGATTTTTTCATACGGGCAGATTCCTGATGAAAGAGTGGTTAATGTCAATAAATAAGAAACCCTGCACCCCATAAACACCCCGGCGCAGAGTTAGGTTATTGTAATGGAAACGTAAGCAAACGCAAAGCAATATCCATCTGATTTTTATTGAAATAAGGCAAAGCAACACCATCTTTTTACCAAAAGCGTTGCACCGGCTGTAGTTTTTGGGCAAAATACGGCTGATTTGCGCGCGTTATAGAGAAAAAGCTTGCATATAAGGAAATCTGTCTTTAAAATTGCGCGTTTACAGAATTTATTTTTCAGGAGATATTCAATATGGCAAACAGCGCACAAGCCCGCAAACGTGCCCGCCAGTCGGTTAAACAACGCGCCCACAACGCCAGCCTGCGTACTGCATTCCGTACCGCTGTGAAAAAAGTGTTGAAAGCAGTTGAAGCCGGCGACAAAGCTGCTGCTCAAGCAGTTTACCAAGAATCCGTTAAAGTCATCGACCGTATCGCTGACAAAGGCGTATTCCACAAAAACAAAGCAGCCCGTCACAAAAGCCGTCTGTCTGCTAAAGTAAAAGCTTTGGCTTAATACTGATGCAGATGCTGGAAGTCCTGATAACCAAAGCAGGATAATCGAGCTGATACGATGCCCCTGAGGTCTTGCCTTTCAGGGGCATTGCCGTATTCACAGTCCAAACCAACTAAATAAAACCATTTACCCTTTCATCAGGCCGTCTGGAAAACAACGGAAACTCTCATGAACAAGATGTTGAAACATTCCCTAAGTATCGGATTCATTGCCGCCGCCCCGCTGGCCGCCGCCGATACCGCCCTACACTGCACCACCATTCAAGACAACGCCACCCGTTTGGCGTGTTACGACAACATCTACTCGGCGCAACTCCCCCCTCAATTCCCACTGCCGCAAGCGCAAACCGAAACCGCCAAAACACCAGTTGACCTCGAACAAAGCGTCCGCAAGAGCATCGAGAAAAAAGAAGCGGCCATCGTATTCGACAACCCTACCCATCCGAATATTTCAGACGACGTATTAAGCGAAACTACCGACAGCTACACACCTTTAAGCCTGATGTACGATTTGGATAAAAACGACACACGCGGCCTGTTGAGCGTACGCGAGCACAACCCTATGTACCTCATGCCCGTTTGGTACAACAGCAGCCCCAACTATTACCCGGAATCCCCCAGCCGCGGCGTAACCACACAGGAAAAATTCAGCGAGCAAAAACGCCTCGAAACCAAAATGCAGGTTTCCTTCAAAAGCAAGATTGCCGAAGATTTATTCAAGACCCGTGCCGACGTATGGTTTGGCTACACCCAAAAATCCGACTGGCAAATCTTTAACCAAGGCCGCAAATCCGCTCCGTTCCGCAATACCGACTACGAGCCTGAAATCTTCATTACCCAACCCGTTAAAGCAGACCTGCCTTTCGGCGGCAAACTGCGCATGGTTGGCGCAGGTTTTGTTCACCAATCCAACGGTCAAAGCCGCCCCGAATCACGCTCATGGAACCGCGTTTACGCCATGGCCGGTATGGAATGGGGCAAGCTGACCGTTATTCCTAGAGTTTGGGTGCGTGCCTTCGACCAAAAAGGGGATGACGATGACAATCCGGACATCAACAAATACATGGGCTACGGCGACTTAAAAGTCCAATACCGTTTCAACGATAAGCAAAATGTTTATTCCGTCCTGCGTTACAACCCGAAAAGCGGACGCGGTGCCGTTGAAGCGGCCTATACTTTCCCCATCAAAGGCAAACTCAAAGGCGTTGTCCGCGGCTTCCACGGCTACGGCGAAAGTCTGATTGACTACAACCACAAACAAAACGGCATCGGCTTCGGCCTGATGTTCAACGACTGGGACGGCATCTAAATGACCCCATATTATTTCAGACGGCCTTTGCAATCAAGGCAGCCGTCTGAAACAATGAAACAAAACAAGCCATTCGTTTAAAATACTCGTTTCCTAGCGTCCAAACGCGTATAATGCAAAGTTTGGGCAAAACTTGCCGGAATGAAACAAAGATGACAGAAGCCGCAGCCGAAAGCGGAAAAATCGCCAAGGCTTTAAAGAAATACCTGATTACAGGCGTGCTGGTTTGGTTGCCGATTGCCGTAACCATCTGGGCGATGAGCTATATCATCTCCGCCGCCGACAAACTGATCAACCTATTACCGGAAAGCTGGCAGCCCCAGCATTTCTGGGGGTTCAACATTCCCGGCTTGGGCATCGTCGCCGCCACAGTCGTCTTGTTCGTTACCGGTGTATTCGCCGCCAACGTATTGGGCAGACGGATTCTCGGCGCATGGGACAGCCTTTTAGGACGCATTCCCGTCGTCAAATCCATCTACTCCAGCGTTAAAAAAGTTTCCGAATCCCTGCTCTCCGACAGTAGCCGCTCGTTCAAAACCCCCGTACTGGTTCCCTTTCCGCAACCGGGCATTTGGACGATAGCCTTTGTTTCCGGCCATATCCCCGACAAACTCAAAGGCAGCCTGCCGCAAGATGACGACTATATTTCCGTTTACGTCCCAACCACGCCCAACCCGACCGGCGGCTACTACATCATGGTTAAAAAAAGCGACGTTCGCGAGCTGGACATGAGTGTGGATCAGGCATTGAAATATGTAATTTCACTGGGCATGGTGATGCCGGACGACTTACCAGTTAAAGCCCTACCTGCCCAAAAGCCGTCTGAAGACGGTGATACCGAACACAACAATTAAGGTCTTCTTTTTTTCAGACGGCCTTTCCTTCTTTTCAAATTGAACAATATAAAAAGGTGATTTTATGCGTACCAACTATTGCGGCCTTATCAGCGAGCAATACTTAGACCAAACCGTTACCGTCAAAGGCTGGGTACACCGCCGACGCGACCACGGCGGTGTGATTTTTATCGACCTGCGCGACCGCGAAGGCATCGTTCAAGTCGTTATCGACCCTGATACTCCGGAAGCATTTGCCGCTGCCGACTCTTCCCGCAACGAATACGTTTTAAGCATTACCGGCCGCGTACGCAACCGTCCAGAAGGTACAACCAACGACAAAATGATTTCCGGCAAAATCGAAATCCTTGCCAAAGAAATCGAAGTCTTGAACGCTGCCGCTACGCCTCCGTTCCAAATCGACGATGAAAACATCAGCGAAAACGTTCGCCTGACCAACCGCGTTATCGACTTGCGCCGTCCTGCCATGCAACGCAACCTGCGCCTGCGTTACCAAGTGGCCATGGGCGTTCGCCGCTACTTGGACGCACAAGGCTTCATCGACATCGAAACACCGATGCTGACCCGCTCCACTCCGGAAGGCGCGCGCGACTACCTCGTACCAAGCCGCGTTCATCCGGGCGAATTCTTCGCGCTGCCGCAATCTCCACAATTGTTCAAACAATTGCTGATGGTTGCCGGTTTCGACCGTTACTACCAAATCACCAAATGTTTCCGTGACGAAGACTTGCGTGCCGATCGCCAACCTGAATTTACTCAAATCGACTTAGAAACCTCGTTCTTGAACGAGGATGAAATCATGGACATCACTGAAGGCATGGCCAAACAAGTCTTCAAAGATGCTTTAAACGTAGATTTGGGCGACTTTCCTCGCATGCCTTACTCTGAAGCCATGTTCTACTACGGCTCTGACAAACCGGATATGCGCATCAACTTGAAATTCACCGAGTTGACCGACCTAATGAAGACCGAAGAATTCAAAGTCTTCCGTGGTGCAGCCGACATGAAAGGCGGCCGCGTAGTCGCTCTGCGCGTGCCTAACGGTGCGAAATTCAGCCGCAAAGAGATCGACGAATATACTAAATTTGTCGGCATCTACGGCGCGAAAGGTCTGGCATACATCAAAGTAAACGATGTCAGCAACCTCTCCAACGGCGAAAACAGCGGCCTGCAATCTCCAATCGTGAAATTCCTGTCCGAAAACGCCCTGAAAGAAATCATCGAGCGTACCGGCGCGCAAAACGGCGACATCATCTTCTTTGGCGCAGACAAAACCAAAGTTGTGAACGAAGCCATCGGCGCATTGCGTATTAAAGTCGGCTTGGAACACGGTAAAGACAACGGCTACTTCGTAGACGAATGGAAACCTTTGTGGGTTGTCGATTTCCCAATGTTCGAATACGACGAAGAAGCCAACCGCTACGTAGCCGTACACCATCCGTTTACAGCGCCTAAAGAAGGTCATGAAGACCTGATGGTTTCCGACCCTGCAAACTGCCTGGCCCGTGCCTACGACATGGTATTGAACGGCTGGGAAATCGGCGGCGGCTCTATCCGTATCCACCGCGCAGACGTACAAGAGAAAGTGTTTGCCGCGCTGAAAATCAGCCCTGAAGAGCAACAAGAGAAATTCGGCTTCCTCTTGGACAACCTGAAATTCGGCGCGCCTCCGCACGGCGGCCTTGCATTCGGCCTCGACCGTCTGGTTACCCTGATGACCGGTGCAGAATCTATCCGCGACGTGATTGCCTTCCCAAAAACACAACGTGCACAATGTCTGCTGACCAATGCACCTAATGTGGTCGACGACAAACAACTTCGCGAGTTAAGCCTACGTCTGCGTCAGAAAGCAGTTGAAACAAAAGAAGCATAATTTACCGGCTTAACCTTTAAAATATCAAGGCCGTCTGAAATTTTTGAAATTTCTTTCAAATTTTTCAGACGGCCTTTCTACATTTTGGTCGTTTATATATAATCAACCCGCAAACTGTTTTATTTTAAATGTTCACTTTAATGACGTTAGAGTATGAAAAACAACCGTTTGTAAGAAAAACAAACAAATAAGCTCCACAAGCACTATCATGACTGTTACAACAATAAAGGAACCAAACAATGTTTCTGATACTGACGGGGCTGATACTGACTTTTTTTATTTTGTTGTTTATTATTACTTCAATTATTCACAAAAAACAGTTTGCCTATAACACACACCAAGACTATAACTATCCCTCCCTTCCCTCTACCGCGCATGCTACCCTCAAAGGCGGCAGCCTAACCTTGCCCGCCACTGTCAGCGGACAGGATACCGTCATTGCCAAAATCCGTATCAAGTCCAACTGGATGGGACTGCTGTTCTTGCCTTTTATCGAAACCATTTCATCCAAAGGCAAATGGAAGCAATATTTCGAATACGGCGCAAAAGGCGTGCGCTATATCAATCTGAGCGACACCTTCTCCGACAGTGACAAAACCATCCGTTTGGAAGGCAAATACCTGTCCTTGCCCGATCAAGAAATCGAACTCTCCGTTTATCCGCGTGAAAACCTCGACGGCAAAAAAATCCTTGTCCTCGCGCCCCATGCCGACGATGCTGAACTCAGCGCATACGGTTTGTACGAAAAACACGCCGCCAATTCAATGATCTGCACCTTAACCGCTAGCGAAGGCGGCAGCTTCCACTATGGCAACCTTTATAGCACGTGCGACTGCGACACCCAGGCACAATATCTGCAAAAAGGCCGGATGCGCGTTTGGAACAGCCTGACCGTTCCCCTTTTGGCCGGTGTGCCGTCTGAAAACATCCTGCAACTGGGCTACTTCGACAGCACATTGACCGCCATGCGCCAAAATCCGGAAAAAGAGATTAAATCGACCAAGATCGATACGACCGACGTCTATATTTTCCGTCGTGCCAATACATCCCCATTGGCGAAACACCTCAAACCCGGCTCAACTTGGAACAGCTTGGTAGACAACCTTGGCTATCTGATAGAAACGTTCCAGCCGGATATTATCGTGTCGCCGTCCCCCAATATTGATGCGCATCCCGACCACCAACATACTGCGCTGGCCGCCATCGAAGCCCTGCGCAAAATCGATTACCGCCGCGGCAATCTGTTTTTGCACACCATACATTATCTGAGCGACGACTTCCCTATCGGCAAAGTAGGCTCTTCCCTCAGCCTGCCGCCATCCTCCGAGCAACCGTTTTACTTCCAAAGCATCTATTCCCATCCTTTGGATAGAGAAGAGCAAAACCGCAAACTTCTCGCCCTTGACGCCATGAACGACATCCGTCCTAATTCAGACGGCTATATGCGTTGGAGTACCATGATATTCAAAGGCCTAAACAAACTGCGACACCATGTCCTCCATCTCGACAAAGACTTGGTCAACCGCTTTGTCCGCAGCAACGAATTCTTCTATACCGTCCCCATCAGCGACTTGTACCAAGAAGATACGCTGAAACAAATCACTTATCAGGGCAAAGCCCTATAAACCACAAAGGCCGTCTGAAAAGATGTTTCAGACGGCCTTTATCACACCAAATCAAAACAATAAAATCACTACATTACAAACGAAAAACACCAAACCCAACCAAACGCGACAACCCAAGTTATAATAAAACCCTTCCCACACGTCCCACATCATCATGCCGATTTACTTCATCGCCGATTTGCACCTGAGCGAATCCCATCCTCAACTGACCGCACTCTTCCAGAAATTTATCCAAGAAAAAGCCGTTCATGCCCAAGCCGTATACATTCTTGGCGACCTTTTCGATTTTTGGATCGGCGATGACGAAAACAGCCCTTTGGTTCAAATCATCAAGCAAACCATCCGCAGCCTGACCGAGCGTGGTGTCGCCTGCTATTTCATCCACGGCAACCGCGACTTCCTCATCGGCAAAACCTTCGCCCGCGATACCGGCATGACCTTACTGCCCGAGTACGCCGTTATCGACTTGTTCGGCACACCCACCCTGCTCTGTCACGGCGACACCCTCTGCACCGACGACCATTCTTATCAAAAATTCCGCCGTACCGTCCATCAAAAATGGCTGCAACGCCTGTTTCTGCTCCTGCCGCTCACACTCCGACTGAACATCGCCACCAAAATCCGCAAACAGAGCAAACAGGACAAGCAACACAAAACCGCCGACATCATGGATGTCAATCCGGCCTTTACCCACGAAACCGTCCAACGCTTCCACACGCCCCTGCTCATCCACGGCCATACCCACCGCGAAAACATCCATCGCAACGCCGATTACACCCGCATCGTACTTGGCGACTGGCGCGACAATTACGCCTCCATTCTCGAAGTCGATGCCGAAGGCTACCGTTTTATCGCCTTATAAAACATCAGGCCGTCTGAAAACCGGTTTCCCGATTGTTCAGACAGCCTGACTGACAAATATCCTCAACCGGTTTACGCAAACCAACCGCGTATCCGCTCCAAACCACCAAAGCGCACACACGCATCCGCATTCGCCTCAGTTTTCGGTTTCGCCCGATAAGCAATGCCGAATCCCGCCTCCCTTATCATCGGAATATCGTTCGCACCATCACCCATCGCCACCACCTGCCACGGAGCCAAACCCAGACGCTCACGGTATTCACGCAACAAATCCGTCTTAGCCTGTGCATCGATAATCCGCCCTTTCAGACGGCCTGTCAGCTTGCCGTTTTCCACTTCCAACACATTCGCAAAATGGAAATCCAAGCCCAAACGCCGTTGTAGGCGTTCCGTAAAGAACGTAAATCCGCCCGACACCAGCATAAACTTCACATCATTCCGTTTACACTCTTCCAACAAAAATTCCGCGCCCGGCGACAGCTGCAACACATTCTCGTACACCTCTTCCAACACGCGCTCGTCCAAACCGGCCAGCAAAGCCACACGCTTGCGCAAAGACTGCTCAAAGTCCAGCTCGCCGCGCATCGACTGCTCCGTAATCTTGGCCACCTCATCTTTCAGCCCGACACCGGCCGCAATCTCATCCACGCACTCAATCGTAATCAGCGTCGAATCCATATCGCTGACAATCAGCCTCAAATCAGCAAAAGCCATATCCGGCAACATCGCGCCATCTATCTGCTGCGCAATCAACGCCGCACGCATCTCGTCCGTCAATTCAAAATCATCCGAAACCGGCACACGCAACACCGACTTCCCTGATGGCGCAGACACCAAACCGCCAAACGCCGACCAGTCGCACGCGCCCAAATCCCCATGTTGCAACACCAAAACTTTCTTCATCTCATTCTCCTCATACCCCAAAACCTTTGCAAACAGATCGGGTACACATTCAGCCTAAAACCCCGAAACCGTATTTTTGCGAAGACCTTAAAAAACCAAAACAGCATTATAGCCAACCACCCCGAAAATTTTTAGACGGCCTGGAAACAAATTCAGCTAGAGCTACCAACCCCTGCATCAACCAAGTAATTACTCAAAAATTTGATTTTAGGCAAGCCGACTAAAAATTTTTGCCAGTAACAGGCAACTTGTGTTGATTTTTCTTACAGTTTCGATATAGTTACTTATAGCTAGTTTGGCACTACTCCTTATATCTAGCTTTCATTGCATTACCACCTCCATTCGTTGCCAACGACTTCCTTTCCGGTGGCAACCTTTTTTTTGGCTCGATGGTTTGACAATATCAAATTTAAATGAAATAAAATGATTCAGGGATCTATATTTAAAAACAAACCCTTCCTCATCTGCGCACGCATTTCATGCCTTGCAGCTATTTTATCTAACAGTTTGAAGAAGCCCTCACTTTAACTCAATTCGGTTAGTCAGGAGATTTCAGCTTTCCCCCCCCGACCGACTCAATCAATATGGCCATGTACACACACATCAGAGTAATGCTCAGAGTATGGCTGCTCCCAATCACTGATGCCTGCCGTTTTAATTGTCCTTAGCCTATCCTCTATTACCATCATCTCAAGATTCAATCCCTATCTGATAACTCACTGAATTTGAATGAAAAAATTATTTAAATGTTAAAATGTGCAAAACGCTTGCTTTCAATCCTAACAAGAGATATAGTACTAAATAACTAGTTCTTATTGATGAGAGATACTCCTTGGATACTTGCCTCCGGTCCTCCAACCCGGGGGCATTTTTTTACATTTTTATTTTGTGTTCGTATGGATAGGATAAAGACGAAACACCCACCACAAATCAACAAACAAATCGAACCGCAAACTGCGTTTTCCAAACGCTCAGGCCGTCTGAAACCCGCTCTCGAATATTATTCATGCCATATTTCAGACAGCCTGTTTAACCCTCTATTGCAAAGCTTGGCACAAGCACCTCTGACCGACGGCAATTAATTACTATATAATCAAACGCATCATCATCCCTACAAAGGAGCCACACCATGACCACAAAAATTAAAATTGGTATCGTCGGTGCAACCGGTTACACAGGCGTTGAATTGTTACGCCTGCTCAGCAGCCACCCCAACGCAGAAGTCACTGCCGTCACCAGCCGAAGCGAAGCCGGTATTGCGGTTGCCGACTACTTTCCCAGCCTGCGCGGCATTTACGACCTTGCATTCCAAACGCCCGAAGATGCCGGGCTTGACCGTTGCGACCTCGTGTTCTTCGCCACACCCAACGGCGTGGCCATGAAAGAAGCACCGTCCCTTGTCGAAAAAGGCGTACGCGTGATTGACCTGTCTGCCGACTTCCGCATCCGCGACAT
Organism: Neisseria sp. P0021.S006; assembly: GCF_051956895.1. Lineage (NCBI taxonomy): Bacteria > Pseudomonadati > Pseudomonadota > Betaproteobacteria > Neisseriales > Neisseriaceae > Neisseria > Neisseria sp. P0021.S006. The sequence continues at coordinate 46,764 of NZ_JBQCWZ010000002.1, read as the reverse complement.
CTCAACATGGGAACAATGGTACAAAATGACCCATGCCGCGCCGCAACTCGTTTCCCAAGCAGTGTACGGTTTGTGCGAACTTCACAAAGACGACATCGCCAAAGCCATGCTGGTGGCCAATCCGGGCTGCTACCCCACCTGCGTTTCCCTGCCCTTATTGCCACTGCTTCAGGCTGGCCGTCTGAAAGCCAATGCGCCGCTGATTGCCGACTGTAAATCCGGTGTTTCCGGTGCAGGCCGCAAAGCCAGCACCCACGCCCTATTGTGCGAAGCAGGCGACAACTTCAAAGCCTACGGCGTCGGCGGCCACCGCCATCTGCCTGAAATCCGACAAACCCTGTCCGGGCTGCAAGACCATGTTTCAGACGGCCTGATTTTCGTGCCACACCTTGTTCCAATGATACGCGGTATGCACGCCACCCTGTATCTGCACCTGCAAGAACATACCGATCCTGAAGCCTTACTGCGCGAATACTACCGCGACAGTCCTTTTGTCGATATCCTGCCTTCAGGTTCGACACCTGAAACCCGCAGCGTGCGCGGCGCCAACCTTTGTCGTATCAGCGTTCAAAAAGCGCCCGAACAAGACGATGTGTGGATTGTTCTTTCCGTCATCGACAACTTGGTCAAAGGCGCAGCCGGTCAAGCCGTGCAGAATATGAACATCATGTTCGGCCTACCCGAAACCACCGGCCTGACTAATGCACCATTGATGCCTTAAGCCATCATTATTAAAAACACAAGGCCGTCTGAAACTTTGATCATTCAGACGGCCTTTATCGATTCATTCACAAACATCACTCATACACTACGCCGGCAAGCATTTCTTCTTCATTCAAGTTGCCGTACTGTTGCTCCCAATCGTGGGTAGCCTCCACCATATCGCATTCTTTGGCAAAAGCCAGCAGCCTGCCGTCCATCTGATCCAGACTCAAGCTGCCCAAGCGTTCGCATTCCGAAGCCGTCAGATTACCGTCCGCCTCATGCGCCTCCGAAGATCCGAAAGGCAGAGCAAAAAAACCCAGTACCAACGCCAGCAGCACCCAAAAAGTATTTTTACGCGAACGAGTCATTTCACACCTCTCATCATAATCATATAGCAGGTTTAAATCAGAAAAACTAAACCAAATAAAATTAAACTAAGAAAAATCGAACAGAAATTTAGAAATATCGATTTATCTAAGACAAAACGAATAATACTAAGAAAAAATAGAATATGCAATACTTTTTCTTAGATGAAGTAATTTTTTTCTTACAATTTTATAAAAACTAAGGTAAAATACACTCAAATCGTCCAAACCATATAAAAAACATACCTCCACAAAGGCATAAACATGGATACCTTTAAAGACCGCCTGGCTTTCTTATGGAAAGATGAAGCCCGCCAAGCCAAAATTGCCGCCGACATCGATATGACCATCGCCGGATTCAGCCGTATCTGGAACGAAGGAGGCCTGCCGAAATCGGAAACGCTAAAAAAAATCAAACAACTTAAAGGCTGCAGCATAGACTGGCTTTTAACAGGCGAAGGTTCTCCCTTCCCTGATTCCGAAGCCCCAAAGGCCACAGCAACCGACACACTAGGCAACCCTGTCGATATAGACGAATTTGTCTTCGTACCGCGTTACGACATCCAGGCCGCGGCCGGACACGGCCAGCTCGTCGGCGATGAGCAACCCATATTCGCCATGGCGTTCCGACGCTATTGGATTGAAAATTATGTAACGCGAGACATCAAAAACCTTTCCGTTATCTCAGTCAAAGGCGACTCGATGGAAGGCGTGCTGAATGATGGCGACACCATCCTCATCAACCACGGCCAAACCACGCCGCGCGACGGCCTCTATGTTTTACGCCTCAATGAAAACCTTTTGGTCAAACGCCTGCAACTGATACCCGGTGGCATCGTCAACGTCATTTCTGCCAACGAAGCCTACCCTACTTTTGAAATCGACTTGAAAAACCCGACCGACGACGTTGCCATCATCGGCCGTGTAGAATGGTTTGGCAGAAGCATCTAAATCTGACATACTGGTGCTTGAAATTTCTGCCATGCCCTCCATGTAAGCTGGCAGACCCTGTCTGCACAAACTTGCCTTGGCTAACGGTTTGAGCGACAATAGTAAAAATATTCATATAAAAGGAATCACATCATGTCAGACGAAAGCCCTATTATCTTTACTGACAGCTGCTGCACCAAAGTTGCCGACCTGATCGCCGAAGAGAACAATCCCGATTTGAAATTGCGCGTATTCGTCAACGGCGGCGGTTGCTCCGGCTTCCAATATGGTTTTACCTTTGATGAAATCAAAAACGACGACGATTTCGAAATCCAAAAAAACGGCCTGACGTTCTTGGTCGACCCGATGAGCTACCAATATCTGGTTGGTGCAGAAATCGACTACACCGAAAGCCTGCAAGGTTCTCAATTCGTCATCCGCAATCCGAATGCCGAAACAACTTGCGGTTGCGGCTCGTCCTTCTCCGTATAAATAATCCGTTTCTTCATGAAAAACAGGCCGTCTGTATCTTCAGACGGCCTTTTGTGTGAATTTATTTTAAACAATATTGGATTTATCTTATAATAATAATATCGGGCGTGAATATTTACTCTACAATAGACATAACATTGGACATGCATATTGCCATATAAATAAAAAATCATTGTCCAGCCGATTAACGACACAAAGGCACCCCCTATCCGGTCTGCCTAAGACTGCGGCCTCTGTTTTTGCCTGCATCGCAAGCCAAAACAGCTCAAACACAATAACAAAACCTCAGACCCAACCCATTTGGTTGATGCAGTCGAAATATTCATGGGATATCAATGAGCAAACAAGAAAAATTTTTCGACGTATACGTTTCCTATCCGCCGAACACGGATAGGGAGCGCATCCATGCCTGCCTGTATGACAACCTGCCTGAAAACGAAGTCGAGAGTCTGATTCAAGCTTTGGCCGAGCGTCCGCAAGCTATTGTGGCCGAGAAATGCACCCAAGACGAGCGCGAAAATGCGCAGCATTACTTCAGCTATTTAGGTTTGGACGTAATCGTCCGTCAGGCTATGGAGTTGGAAGCGGTTGAAGAAGAACCCGTGTTGGCAGTCAACACGCCCGACCCTATCCAATGCCCAGTCTGCATGACGATTATCGACGAACTCGACGCACAGGAATGTAAAACCTGCCACTTTGATTTGACAGAAAAAAATGAGCTGGCCATCCAGCGCAAGCGCATTGAATGGCAGGAAAAAATCTCTTTCGAGCATAAAAAACAAACCGAAATTGCCCACAAGCTCAAATATGAACGCGAGCAGGAAGAGAAAAAGCTGCGCAAGAAAATCCGTGCTGAATTGGAATCCCAACTACGCGAAGAGTTAGGCCAAAATCCTGAGCTGGCCGCACTTGCAGCAAGGAAGAAAACACAGTTTCTGCTTACAATGGCTATCGTATTCGCCGTTTTGAGTCTGCTTGCACTCGGCTATATCGCTGCAAAATTCTTCTAAACTGATTCCAAAACTTAAGGCCGTCTGAAAAACAGATTTTCAGACGGCCTTTTATTTCTATATTGATTGAATCATTTCAATCAAGCCTCTTGCACATCAACGTCCACCGACCATCGGATTTTGCCGTCCCTGTTTTGCTGTAACACTTGTACCCACAAACTCACGGCGCGATGCAAATCTTGTCGAGATGTCGATTCGAGGAAAACTTGCGCACGTTCGCGTTCGGCAAGGCGCACCATCAGCATGGGGGCGGCGCCGAACTGGGAGACGCTTTCAGGCAAAAGCGGAGCAATGGTTTCTTTGGCGGCGTTGAGAAACTCCATCGCATCGGCAACGCGCGGCGCGTCGGCGCGGACGGCAGTCTGGAAACCGAAGGGCGGCATGGCGAACATTTGTCGCTCGTTCAATTCGTTTTCGGCAAACACGGCGTAGTCCTGCGCTTTGACGGCGGCGAAGACGGGATGTTCGGGCAGTTGGGTCTGTATCAACACCTTGCCGGGTTTGTCGGCGCGCCCCGCCCTGCCGGACACCTGCATCAGCTCGGCGAACAGCCTTTCCGGCGCGCGGAAATCCGCGCTGTATAGACTGCCGTCGGCGTTTAACACGATAACAAGGTTGAGTCGCGCGAAATCATGACCTTTGGCGAGCATCTGCGTGCCGACCAGAATATCGATTTCGTTGTCGGCGATGCGGCGGTACAAATCCGCCCAGTCATTTTTGTGCGCGGTGCTGTCCCTGTCGACGCGGACGACGGCGGCCTTGGGCAGGAAGGCGCGCAGGGTTTCTTCGACGCGCTGCGTGCCGTGGCCGACGGCGGTCAGGTCTTGGTTGCCGCAGTCGGGGCATTTGAATGGGATGGGTTCGCGGTGGTCGCAGTGGTGGCAGCGCAGTTGGCGGGCGCGTTGGTGCAGCACCATCTTGGCGGAGCAGTTCGGGCAGCCGAAGGTATGGCCGCAGTCGCCGCAAAACAGCGCGGGCGCGAAGCCGCGCCGGTTGAGGTACACCAGCGACATGCCGCCTGCTTCAAAGTTCTGTTTCAAAAGCTGCAAGGCTTGCGGCGAGAAGCCGTTGTCGAGTTTCAGACGACCTACGTTGAGGATGTCTACTTGCGGCAGTTGCGCAGTGGTATGGGCGCGTTCGGTCAGTTGCAGCAGGCGGTACGCGCCGCTTTGCGCCTTGTGCCAGCTCTCCAAGCTGGGCGTGGCGCTGCCCAAGACGACGGGACAGCCGCTCTGCTTCGCCCGCCACACCGCCAAATCGCGGGCGTGGTAGCGTAATTCGTTGTCCTGTTTGAACGAGCCGTCGTGTTCCTCATCGACCACAATCAGCCCGACATCATCCATCGGTGTGAACACCGCCAGCCGCGTGCCGATGACCAATTTCGCCTGTCCCAACATCGCGCGCAGATAATCCTGCGTGCGTTTGCCTGCCGCCATTTGGCTGTGCAACACAGCGGTCGGCACATCGGCAAAACGGTCTTCCACCCGCTTCAAAAGCTGCGGCGTGAGGTTGATTTCGGGCAACAGAAACAACACCTGCCGCCCCTGCGCCAACACTTTCGCCATCGCATCGAAATATACCTCGGTCTTGCCGCTGCCGGTGATGCCGTACAGCAAAAACGGCTGAAATTTACCGAAGGCCGTCTGAATTTCATCGGAAGCCTTCTGCTGGTCAGCATTTAATACAAATTCAGAGTGCGAAGCCTGCCCATTGCACGACCTTAAAACGGGTTTCGCCGCTTCCATAGTTTCAATCCAACCCTGTTCCGCCCAATCTTCAATTAATTTCGCCGCCTGCGCGTTCACCTGCTTCAACGCCGCCATCGTCATCCCGCCCGACAGCAGCGCGTCCCACAAAGCCGCTTTTTTGTTGAACCGAGACGGCGGCGGCGTTTGCGCCCTACCCGCTTCGTTCAAAGCGTAAAACAACGGCGGCTGCGGCATTTCCACCACGCGCGTTTCCTTCAAACCTTGCGGCAATGCGGCAAACACCGCCTGCCCGGTCGGATAGTGGTAATAACGCGACGTAAATGCCAACAAATCACGCCAGCTTTGAGGCAACGGCTTTTCTTCCATAAAGGCCGTCTGAACACTCAAAATCCGCGCCGTATCCATATCCGGCGCAATATCCGTTTCCCACACAACCCCAACAACGGTTTTATTGCGGAAAGGCACAAGCACCCGCGTTCCCGGAGGAAGCGGCTCGGAATAGGAATACGTCAAAAGGCCGTCTGAAAGCGGCACGTTTACGGCAATACGGTGGTAGATCATACAAACAATCAAATCATTTTTTCGTATTTTAACAGCCGAAAGCTATTTTCAGACGATAATTTGAGCCTTAGTACAATGCAGACATGACAGAGGTTTGATACAATGCCTTACTTTCAACACACGCAAGTCTCTCGCATGAAAACCAAGTTAATCAAAATCTTAACGCCGTTTGCCGTCCTTCCTTTGTTGGCATGCGGTCAACCTGCCGTATCCAACGCCAATGCGGCGCCTGCTCCGGCCGCCAAAGCGGAAGCGCCTGCCGACAAATCCGTTGCCGCTTCTTTGAAAGCGCGTCTGGAAAAAGTCTATGCCGCCCAAGATTTGAAAGTTTTGAGCGTCAGTGAAACACCGATTAAAGGCATTTATGAAGTTGTCGTCAGCGGCAAACAAATCATCTATACCGATGCTAAAGGCGACTATATGCTCGTTGGCGACCTCATCAACGTCAATACGCGCCAAAGCATGACTGAAGAACGCGCCGCCGATTTGAACAAAATCGACTTCGCTTCCCTGCCTTTGGATAAAGCCATCAAAGAAGTACGCGGCAACGGCAAACTGAAAGTCGCTGTTTTCTCCGATCCGGACTGCCCGTACTGCAAACGCTTGGAGCATGAGTTTGAAAAAATGACCGACATCACGATTTATACATTCATGATGCCGATTCCGAGCCTGCACCCTGATGCCGCGCGCAAAGCCGAGCTGTTGTGGTGTCAACCTAATCCGACCCAGGCATGGATCGACTGGATGCGCAAAGGCAAACTCCCAAGCGGCAAAGCAAACTGCGAAAACCCTGTTGCAGAAACCACTTCATTGGGCGAACAATTCGGCTTCAACGGCACACCGACCGTGGTCTTCCCTAACGGCCGCAGCCAAAGCGGTTACAGCCCTATGCCTCACCTCAAAGAAATTATCGAGAAAAACCAGTAATACAGGGTTTAATCTCCATAAAGGACGCTTTACGCGTCCTTTTTTCATGTCACCCGCCATCAACTGCCTTCAGACGGCCTCGATACTGACAAGTACAAAAAAGGACGTGTCCAACACGTCCTTTTTTCTCTTTACCTTACAGGTAGAATTTTTCAATCACTTTCAGGTTTTCATCCAATTTGTACACCAGCGGCTGACCGGTTGGGATTTCCAAGCCCATGATGTCTTCGTCGGAAATGCCTTCGATGTGTTTTGCCAACGCACGCAGGGAGTTGCCGTGTGCCGCAACCAATACACGTTTGCCGCTCAAGATGGCCGGAGCGATTTGGTCTTCCCAGAAAGGCAGGACGCGCTCGAGGGTAACTTTGAGGTTTTCGCCATCAGGTACGACATCGCTAGGCAGGTTGGCATAGCGGCGGTCGTTGTGGGCGGAGTTAGGATCTTTAGGATCGAGCAGCGGAGGCAGGGTGTCGTAGCTGCGGCGCCAAATGTGGACTTGCTCGTCGCCGTATTTTTCTGCGGTTTGTTTTTTATCCATACCTTGCAGCTGACCGTAGTGGCGTTCGTTCAAACGCCATGATTTGATTTGTGGAACAAACAGTTGGTCGGATTCTTCCAAAACGATGTTACAGGTTTTGATGGCACGGGTCAGAACGGAGGTAAAGGCGATGTCAAACTCGTAGCCTTTCTCTTTCAGCTTTTTACCTGCTGCTGCGGCTTCTGCCAAACCTTGCTCGCTCAGCTTGACGTCGCGCCAGCCGGTGAAAAGGTTTTTCGCGTTCCATTCGCTTTGTCCGTGACGGATGAATACTAATTCCATGATAGTTTGCTCCAATGAAGTTTGGGAAAGGGTATTTATATCACACTTTGCCGCCGCGCTGATAACGCCGGCGGTTTCTTTTGATATGTTGCAAGTTTGCTTTTAGTCTTCAGACGGCCTTGTCGGAAGGTAAACGTCAAAACGCGTGCTTTTGCCTGTATATTGATAAGCAGGTTTGCGCCTATCGAGAAATTCACCCAAGCGCGGGCGTTTGACGACAATGCGCTTTTTGGCGGTATTCAATGCAACGTTCAGAAGCTCGGCTTCGTCTTGTGCCGCACCGACCAAATCGTGAAAGTAAGCCATTTCTTTTTTCACAGCGGCGGTTTTGCGACGCTCCGGATACATCGGGTCGAGGTACACCACATCGGGGCTGCCGTTTTGCGTGGACAATTCCTGCATTAAATCAACGGCATTGCCGAAGTGCAAAATAATTCGCTGGGCAATCTCCCGTGTCTCTTCACTTTGCCCTGCCCTGTTGAGGCCGTCTGAAAGTAGACAGGCAACAGCAGGATTTTGTTCAAAAGTTTGTACATTCAAGCCCAACGAGGCAAGCACAAAACTGTCGCGCCCCAGTCCGCCGGTAGCGTCCCAGACAGTCGGTTGCGCAGTATGGTTGACGGCTTTGGCAATCAACTCGCCTCCACCTTTAGTGCGCCGATAATGGGCGGCACCGCCATCAAAATCAACGCGAACACGGCCTTTTTCACCGGCGCGGCACAAACTGATGCCGCTTTCGTCAGCGATAAGGAAACTGCCTTCTTCAGGCTGCCGATCAATAACGGTCAGCCCGAAAGGTGCAGCAAGGCTGCGAAGTTCGGTAGATGCGGTTTCGTCAAAATAAATCTTGTACATAAGGCTTATGTTTCAGACGGCCTTGAAAACTCAGGCCGTCTGAACGTTTTAATTGATGTCCAAGCGTTCCATACGGTAGCGCATAGAGCGGAAGCTGATGCCCAAAAGCTTGGCGGCTTGGGTACGGTTGTAACGGGTTTGCTGCAAAGCCTGCTCGATGATGCTGCGTTCCACTTGGTCGAGGTAATCCTGTATCTGCATGGTGCGTGGATCAAACGGTGGAATGGGACTGTGATTGAGCGTAGTTTCACGCGCGTCGGGTTCGGCAATATCGTCAAAAGAGAAGCCGCTGCGTTCTGCCTTAACCTGCGGAGCATTTTGAATCTGCAAGTCGTCCACTTGTATCACTTGGCCTACCGTTAGCGCAACGGCGCGTTCGAGGATGTTTTCCAACTCACGGAAGTTGCCGGGATAGCTGTAATGCAACAGGGCTTCTTGGGCTTTCGGGCTGAGTTTGTAGGTTTGATTGCCGTGACGGTGTTTATACAGCAGATACAGAATCAGCGCGCCCAAGTCTTCGCGCATTTCGCGTAAAGGCGGCATATGCAGAGAGACTACGTTGAGGCGGTAATACAAGTCCTGACGGAATGCGCCGCTTTCAACCAAAGCTTCGAGGTTTTTATGGGTCGCACAAATAATGCGCACATCCACAAAGGTTTCCCGCGCATCGCCGATACGACGCACGGCTTTTTCTTGAATGGCGCGCAGGAGTTTGACCTGCATGGCAAGTGGCAAATCGGCAACTTCATCAAGGAACAAAGTGCCGCCGTCAGCGTGTTGGAAAAAACCTAAACGGTCTTGATCCGCACCGGTAAAGCTGCCTTTTTTGTAGCCGAAAAATTCGCTTTCCATCAGGTTTTCAGGAATGGCACCGCAGTTGACGGCAATAAATGGTTTGTCGGCGCGGTCGGACAGCTCGTGAATCGTGCGCGCCGCCTGCTCTTTACCCGTACCGGATTCACCGGAGATATAAACAGGAACAAGGCTGCGGGCCAATCTGCGAATCAGGTGGCGTACTTCGACCATTTGCGGCGAAGTACCCAACAGGCGCGGCATATCGTCCTCGCCTTCCAATACAGGTGCGTCTTGTTGCAAAGCAGGATTGATGCTGCCGGCCGAAAAACGCTCTTTTAAGGAATTGAGCCCTTCCGGAACAGTCAAAGGCCGGTTAAATTCACTCTGTACGCTCTTAGGAGGCGTAACGACAGGCTTAGCCGGCTGAGGTTCGGGTTTATACAGGGCGGCAGAAACAGGCGCAGGCTGCGATTTGACTTTTTCAGACGGCGTGGGTTCGGCAGTATTGTCTGAAACCGACACTGCCGATTTAACCAATGAACGCAACTGCGACAGCGTAATCGGTTTTTGCAGATAATCAAACGCCCCTGCTTTCAAGGCTTCAACAGCTTGGTCGGCATTGCCGAAAGCCGTAATCACGGCGACGGGCGTATCGAGCATCAGTTCATCGATGTATTGGACAACCTCGAGGCCGGAGCCGTCAGGCATACGCATATCGGTCAACACCAGCGAATAATCGTTGTTGTCCAGCTTGTCTTTAGCCTCTTCAACACCAGCCGCAGTATCGACGTGCAGACCCATTTTCATCAGGGTCATTTCCATCAGGTCGCGGATGTCTGCCTCGTCATCGACAACCAAAACCGGCTCTTGCAATTTATTCATCCTGCGCTTGCTCCTTCGGTAAAATCAATTCAAACCCGTTCATTTCAGGGTGATAATGCAGCTGCCCCATATTGGCGTGTGCCAACTCGCGTGCGACGTAAAGCCCCAAGCCGGTGCCTTGTTTTTCGGTGGTGTAAAACGGCTCGAACAAATGATTTCGTACATCGGGCGGCACGCCTTTGCCGTTGTCCGCCACGACGATGGAAATATGCATCCTGCCGCTTGAACGGATAAGGACGGTAATGGCGTTTTCGTCCTGACGGCTGTGTCTCCAAGCGTTGTTGCACAAGTTCCACATCACTTGCTGCAAATGCATGGGGTCAACCAATACGGTCAGATTGTTGCCGTCCATATTCATACGCAGACAACCGATGGCATCGGGATTATTCAAGGTAAATTCCTGCTTGAACTCTAACCAGAATTTCATCAGATTAATCGGCTGGCGGCTGATGTTGTCTCGTTTGTTAAGCAGGGATACGTCTTCCAACATCTTGTCGATACGTTGGATATTGCTGTCGATGATGTTGTAGAGCTTGGCCTTGAGCGGATCTGCCTCATCGCCTTCCTGCAACAAATCGCTGGCATGACGGATGGCGGACATCGGGTTGCGGATTTCGTGGGCGAGGTTGGCAGTCAACTGTCCGAGCGAAGTCAGCTTGGTGGACATGGCCTCCGCAGCCACTTCACGCAATGAGCGGACGTACAACATCAGCAGCTCGGTTTGCTCCTGAATCAGCGGAACGGCTCGGACGTGCATGGCGTGTTGGAAAATATGGATATCGGTTTCAAAAGGTTTGTCGGGTTGACGCTGCCAGCGAGCCACCAGTTCGCCGAACACGATTTCCTGCTGATCGATAATCAGGCTGGGGAAATAGATTTTTGCCTGTTTGTTAAACAGCCACACGCGTTGGGTCGCATCAATCACCACAACCGCTTCCTGTACGCGGTTCAAAACCAAATGGTTCAAGCCGCTGATACGGCGGTAGGCCAGTTGATGGCGGCTGGCGGACTCTGTGGCCTGCTCCAGATAACGGGCGGCAAACGAGGTCAGCATCGCCACCAGATAGCTGGCGCCGATCAGCATCAAAGAATTCGCCACTGATTTTGCATCCCAATTAAATGAATCGAAACGCATACTGCCGTCTAAAAACAGGTTCAAAATAAACAACATTGCCGTATAGCCTGCATACAGCATAGGATAGTGGCCATAACTGAGCAGACACGACGTGGCGACAAACGGCAAAACCAAAATTCCGAAACCAGAAGCCGTACCGCCGGAGATATACACCAAAACCATCATCATGGTGATGTCGACCACGGCACTGGCATTGGGCAAATCCAAAGACTGCCACTGCCAGCCCGGGCGGAGCACGGAGAGCATAATCAGGAAGAAATACAGCGTTACCCAGATATAAAACTCAACGGCCGGCAACGAAACGCCAATCAGGTTGCCACCCGTGTAGCTGCCGAACGCGTGCAAAACCAAAAGCGGCAAGACGATGGCTATTCGGGCAATGTTGATTACACCGGGAATCCGCTCCCTCAGATTACCCAGTTCTTGAAGATTGGCTCTGTTCATAAGTGAACCTTTTTTATTATCATGCAATGTCGTATAAATTTAATTTATTTAGATATATTTGTTCTTGTTTCAGGACAAACTTTTCAGACGGCCTGATATTTCCAATACCTTGCCTTTTTTACCGCGTTTGCCGTCAATATCGGCAATACGCAGTTTTTCCTGATGTTCTGCGCCGCGTCGGCCGACCGATACAACGGTAAACTCAGGAGAGGTCGTCACCATAATGTGTTCCAAAGATGCACCCTCAGCCAACGACATCAGCTGCAAACCGCGGCCTTTAGGCATGACTTTGAGTTCGCCGATGGAAAACGCCAAGAGACGGTGGTCGCTGCTGGCCAGTACGACTTTGCAGTCGGGATTGATCAGCGAAGAAGCATAGACGGCAACCGGCGGCAGGACGGTTTCGCCGCTGTCCACGGTCATGATCACTTTACCCGCTTTCACGCGTCCGATCATATCGGCCAACTTGGTGATAAAGCCGTAGCCGCCGCTGCCTGAAAGCAAGTAATGCTGTTCGGGCTGACCAGTGAGCATGGCGACGGGTTTCGCGCCGTTTTGCAGCTCGATTAAGGATGAAACCGGCACGCCGTCGCCGCGTCCGCCGGGGATTTCGGCGGCATCAAGCGTATAGGTTCTGCCCAATGAATCCAGGATGACGACGGGTAAAACCGTGCGGCCTTCGATGGTTTGCTTGAGGCGGTCGCCTTCTTTGAACGCGGTTTGGCTCAAATCAAGGTTGTGTCCGGCACGGCTGCGTATCCAGCCTTTTTCCGACAGAATCAGCGTGATGGGTTCGTCGGCGGTGGTTTGTGTCAGCACGGCGCGTCCGGCCTCTTCCACCAGCGTGCGGCGCGCGTCACCAAACTGCTTCATGTCCGCCTGCATCTCTTTGATAATTAGCTTACGTTTTTCGTTTTCGTCGCCCAAAAGAATATTCAGACGACCTTGTTCTTCGCGCAACTCGTTCAATTCTTTTTCGAGTTTGAACCCTTCCAATCGCGCCAACTGACGCAGGCGGATTTCCAAAATGTCTTCGGCTTGGATTTCGGTCAGCCCGAACGCCGCCATTAAATCGGCTTTCGGATCATCTGATTCACGAATGACTTTAATCACTTCGTCAATGTGCAGAAAGACTTTCAGACGGCCTTCGAGGATGTGCAACCGTTTTTCCACTTGACTCAAACGGAATTTCAGACGGCGTGTTACGGTAACGACGCGGAAATCCAACCATTCCTGCAAAATCGTTTTCAGGTTTTTCTGCGCAGGGCGGTTGTCCAAACCCATCATTACCAAGTTCATGGACACATTGCCTTCCAGAGAAGTCTGCGCCATCAGCGTGTTGATGAAAGTATCCGTATCGATGCGGCTGGATTTTGGTTCAAATACAAGACGCACAGGATGTTCGCCGTCTGACTCGTCGCGCACGCGGTCGATTAAATCCAGCATCAGCTTTTTGGTGTTGAGCTGGTCTTGGTTGAGCTGCTTTTTTCCCGCTTTCGGTTTCGGGTTGGTTTGTTCTTCGATTTCGGCAAGGATTTTGGCGGAATTGGCGTTCGGCGGCAGCTCGGTCACAATCACGCGCCATTGTCCGCGCGCCAGCTTCTCGATTTCATAACGCGCACGCACGCGCACGCTGCCTTTGCCGGTTTCGTAAATCCGACGCAATTCGTCTGCCGGCGTGATGATTTGACCGCCGCCGGCAAAATCGGGCGCAGGGATATACTGCATCAGGTCGGCGGTTTCCAGCGTCGGTTTCTTCAACAACGCAATCGCCGCCTGTGTGACTTCGTTTAAATTGTGCGATGGGATTTCGGTCGCCATACCCACCGCAATGCCCGACGCACCGTTGAGCAACACCATAGGCAGACGGGCGGGCAGGTGTACAGGTTCGTCAAACGCGCCGTCGTAGTTCGGCACAAAATCCACCGTCCCCTGATTGATTTCGGACAACAGCAATTCCGCAATCGGCGTCAGCCGCGCTTCGGTGTAACGCATCGCCGCCGCCCCGTCGCCGTCGCGCGAACCAAAGTTGCCGATGCCGTCGATTAAGGGATAGCGCAAGGTAAAATCCTGCGCCATGCGAACCATCGCTTCATAGGCAGAACTGTCGCCGTGCGGATGGTATTTACCCAAAATCTCGCCGACCACGCGTGCCGATTTCACCGGCTTCGCCCCCGCCGTCAAACCCATATCGCGCATGGCAAACAAAATACGCCGTTGTACAGGCTTTTGGCCGTCTGAAACTTCAGGCAGCGCGCGGCCTTTGACCACGCTCATGGCGTATTCGAGATAGGCGCGTTCGGCGTATTGACCTAACAGCAGGTAGTCTTCACCGACAGGAGATGGACTTGGAGCGGAAATGTGTTCTGTCATCAGGATGGTAAAACGAAATAAATTAAAGAAGGATATTGTAAAGCAAAATCGGTAGTCATAGCCAATTTGAGTGATGAACGGTAGCGCAGCGACAATAAGGCTTTCCGAATCAGGTCAGCAAATGGAATCCGTTTCGACAAAAAAGGCCGTCTGAAACCCTTTCATGTTTCAGACGGCCTTTTCATTTTGGTTTTAAATCAAAACTTCGTTATTCTGCAGTAGCCGGTTTGGCCGCAGTTTTAATGGTTAAGGTCACCGCTGCGGCAATGGCCAGGGAAACACCGGCAAAAGTCATCGCGTTGGCAGGGTTTGAACCCAAGAAAGTTCTGTACACCCAGCCGAAAGATACGGTTTCAATCAGCATTGGAATCACAATCATCATGTTCACAATACCCATGTACACGCCGTAACGTTCTTTCGGAATAGAACCGACCACAATCATAAACGGCACGCCCATCATACTTGCCCAACCGACACCGAAACCAATCATCGGCGCAAACATCAGGTATTTGTTGCCGATGTGCGGAATGGTGAGCAAGGCTAGTGCGGCAAGGGTTACGGCAAAGGCGTGAACATATTTGGCGGCGTATTTGCGCGCCATCCACATCAGGCCAAAGGCGGAGATAAAGGTTATCACGTTGTAAAAACCGTTTACCAGGCCGGTCCATGCAACCGCTTGGCTATACGCTTCGGTATTTTCAACGGTCGAATCCCAGACGGATTGGACGATACTGTGGGAAATATATTGCCAGTAGATGAAGAGCGCGTACCATTGGAAGAGATACACCAAGGCCAGTTGCCACAGGGCAGTCGGCATTTCGCGCACGGCAACGACAATATCTTTAACAGCATGGGCCGGACCGCTCGGCTGGGCTTTAATGGCCGCCATTTCTTCAGGGCTGGGCTCGCGTTCGGCCGTTGATAAAACGGTAATCAAAACCGAACCGATGGAGCAGACCGCACCAATATAAAACGAACCGAATACCCAATACGGAATGCCTGCTTCGGAAGTTTGTTGCAACCAGCCGATTTGTTGGAAGATATAGAGGGAAACGTTGGCCAGGGTAATGCCCAAGCCGGTAAACACAGACTGCATCAAGAAACCGGTGGATTGCTGGTGTTCAGGAACGGTATCGGCAATGAAGGCACGGAAAGGTTCCATTGCAGTATTATTACTGATGTCCAAGAGCCACAGCAGCAATACGGCCACCCACAAGGCGGTAACGTGCGGATAGATAAAGAGACAGAGACTGCAACCAATGGCGCCAATCAAGAAATACGGACGGCGGCGGCCCAATCCGGGCACCCAAGTGCGGTCACTCATCGCACCAATCATCGGCTGCACCAGCAAACCGGTAATCGGGCCTGCCATATTCAAAATCGGCAATTGGCTCGGATCGGCATGAAGAAAGCTGAAAATCGGGTTAATCGCAGTTTGCTGCAACCCGAAGCTATATTGAATACCGAAGAAACCGAAGTTCATCAGCATAATCTGGCGAAGTGTCATCGCCACTTGTGGGGAGATTTTCATAGTAAGGCTACTCCTGGATAATAAACTATGGAAACAACAAACTCCAATTTCAGCGGTATGACGCTTTTATTGTATTGGGCCGCCTTTTTAATGAGGCAATCCTGTTTTCAGACGGCCTTTATTTTGACCGTTTACATAATCTTATTTTGATGTGTGTTTGCGTTGTTTAAAGCTTATTTTCAGGCCGTCTGAAACTATTTATTAATCACAGACTGACGCCAGATGGTTTCCCCAACGACCTTGACTGACTGAACCGAGCCGGTCGGGTGTTCAATGTATTGAAACAGCAAATCCGCCGCCATCGCGCCCATGCGCAGATAAGGCAGCTCGGTACTGGTCAACGGCGGAAACAGCGTCTCCGCAATCGCGCTGTGGTTATCATAGCCGGCAACCGAAACTTGCTCGGGAACCCGCACGCCGCGCGTCCTCAAAATCCCGTACACGCGTACTGCCATTTCATCGTTACCGCAGCAAATGACCGTCGGCGGAAGCGTCAAAGACAACAGTTTCAAAATAGCCGAAATCAAAGATCCGCTGTCATTGCTGAAGTCAGGATAACCAGTTTGCACCAAATCAGGATCGAAGACAATATCCGCATCCGCCAAAGCCCGGCGGTATCCGGCCAATCTCAATCTCGTTGCTTCTACGCCCGGCTGCAAAGTCACATAAGCAATCCGTTTGTGTCCGCTTTGGATAATCCGGCGCACCAAGCCATACTGCCCTGCTTCATCGTCCGGCAAAACCGACGGCGTACCTGCCAAATCGAAACAGTTGACCAACACCATCGGGCAACGGTTGGGCACTTCCGGCAGCAATACTTCCTGATGGAAACCGGCCACATATAAAATCCCCTCGGCACGATGCTCCATAAAGGTACGGATCAGCGGCTCCATCTGACCGGGCTGCCCTGGCTTGTTGTCGATGTCGGCAATCATCAAAATCTTGCCTTGTGCACGAATCTGCTGCTGAATGCCCTTAATCAAGAACATATCCGGTATGCCGTGTCCGCCCGTATTCTCGCCTGTCCGCGAAATGGCGCCGGTAATCAGACCGACCAAGCCGGAACGGTGTGACCGCATAATCCGCGCCGCAGAAGACGGGATATAGCCCAAAGCAGCAATCGCTGTTTCTACTTTAGAACGGGTTTTATCACTGACCGGCGCATCGCCGTTAATCACCCGGCTGACCGTCTTGGGAGATACCCCGGCATAAGCAGCGACATCATAAATTGTAGCCATCTTACGGACCCGTCCCGACAAGATTTCAATAATGTTACATAGGATAACACAGCAGACATCGGTGTCATACCCCTTTTTTTTACAGAAACTTGATGATAATCAATCATTTCTTTTTCATTTTGCATACATTTCTTAAACAAAAACACCCCCGCCACCTCCCAAAACCTGTTCAAATTTGTTAAACTACAAGCCACTACAAAAAAGCAGGAAATACCTATCTATCCTGCTTATTTTACCGTTACATACTAAGGAAACGAGATGACCGCATACTCAGACGCATGGCAGGCCTTGGAAGCCCATCATGCCGATACGCAACACGTTACCCTGCGCGAACGTTTCGCTGCAGATGCCGAACGTTTCAACAATATGCACGAAATTCTGCACGGTTTGTTATTTGATTACAGCAAAAACCGTCTGGATGAAAATACCCTTGATTTATTGTGCCAACTGGCCGAAGCAGCCGATTTGCCACAATATATGCAGGCCATGAGCAGCGGTGAAAAAATCAACACCAGCGAACACCGCGCCGTTCTCCACACTGCTCTGCGCCTGCCTGCCAATGCCAAACCTGTTTACGTTGACGGCGAAAACATCGTGCCCAATGTTCATCACGAACTCAACCGCGCACTCGAGTTCGCACGCCAACTTTTAGACGGCACCCACGCAGGCATTACCGGCAAACCGATTACCGACCTGGTTCACATCGGCATCGGCGGCTCCGATTTAGGCCCGCGCATGGCCACACAGGCGCTGCAACCCTATTGGCAGAACATCCGCGTCCACTTTGTCAGCAACTCCGATGATGCCGACCTGACCCAAACCCTTCTCGGTCTCAACCCCGAAACCACCGTATTCAGCATTGCCAGTAAATCATTCCGCACACCAGAAACCCTGCTCAATGCCTATGCGGCGCGTACTTGGTACCGTGATGCAGGTTTGCCTGATTCCGGCATCTACCGCCACTTCTGCGCCATTTCCGCCGATGTGGCCGCAGCCCAAAATTTCGGTATCTCCCCCGACAAAGTCTTTGCTATGTCCGACTGGGTCGGCGGCCGCTATTCCGTCTGGTCGCCTATCGGCCTGCCGCTGATGGTTGCAGTCGGCGAAAAAGCATTCCGCAAAATGCTGGCCGGTGCACACGCGATGGACACCCATTTCTTCGAGGCCCCATTCCGCCGCAACATTCCCGTCCTGATGGCACTCATCAATGTTTGGTACAACAACTTCCAACATTCAGACGGCCAAACCGTTGTCCCATACAGCCACAATATGCGCCTCTTTACCCCATGGCTCAACCAGCTCGATATGGAAAGCCTCGGCAAACAGCGTACTTCAGACGGCCAACCCGTTTCCTGCACCACCGGCGGCATTGTCTTCGGCGATGAAGGCGTCAACTGCCAACATGCCTACTTCCAGCTTCTGCACCAAGGTACGCGTCTGATTCCCGTTGATTTCATCGTCCCCATGACCACAATCTACGGCAACCACCGCCAACACCGCTTTACTGTTGCCAATGCCTTCGCCCAAGCCGAAGCGCTGATGAAAGGCAAGACCTTAGACGAAGTACAAGTCGAATTGGCCGCACTGCCCCAAGACGAACGCGACCGTCTTGCGCCGCAAAAAGAATTCCCCGGCAACCGTCCGAGTAACAGCTTGCTCATCGACAGCCTGACACCTTTCAACCTCGGCATGCTGATGGCAGCCTACGAACACCGCACCTTCGTTCAGGGCGTAATTTGGCGTATCAACCCCTTCGACCAATGGGGCGTGGAATACGGTAAAGAGCTGGCCAAAACCATCGAACCCGAACTCGAACGCGGCACCCCGGCACACGACAGCTCCACCAACGGTCTGATTGCCTTCTACCGCAACTGCAACGCAGCATCGAAGGCCGTCTGAAAATAAAATATCCGTAAAACAAACATATCTGCCTGTCTTACGGACATTTCAAAAACCTATCGGCTTGTTCCAACAAAAGGCCGTCTGAAACTTAATTTGTCAAAGTTTCAGACGGCCTTTTATTATTCAATAAAGATAGCAGAAGTTCATTCGCCATATCCCCCATCTTTGCTACAATATCCCTTTTCTTTTTTATTGATTCCACTATGACCAACGCACCCCAAACCAGCACTATGCAGCGAATTTTCTCGCGCAAAATGCTGATCTGCATTTTCACAGGCTTCACTTCGGGGTTGCCGCTTTATTTTCTGATCAACCTGATTCCGGCATGGTTGCGCAGCGAACATGTCGATTTGAAAACCATCGGCCTGATGGCACTTATCGGGCTGCCTTTCACTTGGAAATTTATCTGGTCTCCCGTCATTGATTTGGTCAGATTACCTTTTTTAGGACGGCGACGCGGTTGGATGCTGGTTACGCAAATTGGTTTGCTGCTGACCTTGCTCATTTATGCCTTCCTAAATCCTGCTCAGCATTTATATGTAATTATGGGCTTATCGTTGGTGGTCGCTTTTTTCTCTGCCAGCCAAGATATTGTATTGGATGCATTTCGCCGCGAAATTTTGTCAGATGAAGAATTAGGCTTAGGCAACTCTATCCACGTCAACGCCTACCGTATCGCCGCTTTGGTACCCGGATCGCTCAGCTTGATTTTGGCCGACTTGATGCCTTGGCACAACGTATTCATCATTACTGCACTATTTATGCTGCCCGGTCTGCTGATGACCTTGTTTTTAGCTAAAGAGCCTGACATTCCACCATCTGTGTCGCGTACATTTGCCCAAACAGTCTCTGACCCTTTCAGTGAGTTCTTCTCCCGCAAAGGAATCAAACAGGCCATATTGGTATTGCTGTTTATCTTTCTCTACAAACTGGGCGACAGCATGGCCACTTCTTTGGCTACACCTTTTTATCTGGACATAGGCTTCAGCAAAACCGACATCGGCCTCATCGCCAAAAATGCCGGTTTATGGCCTGCTGTCATTGCCGGTATTGTAGGCGGTATTTGGATGATAAAGCTCGGTATCAATAGAGCTTTGTGGATTTTCGGCGTGGCGCAATGGGTTACTATTCTAGGCTTTGCTTGGTTGGCAAATTTTGGCAAGTTTGAAACCATCACACTGACAGAGCAAATGATGCTTGCGGCCGTGATTGGGGCAGAAGCAGCGGGCGTAGGTCTGGGTACAGCGGCGTTTGTTGCCTACATGGCTCGTGAAACCAATCCTGCATTTACGGCCACACAATTAGCCCTCTTTACCAGCCTGTCAGCCGTTCCACGTACATTTATCAATGCTTCGGCAGGCTATCTGATTGAAGCGATGGGCTACTTCAATTTCTACTGGCTGTGTTTCGCTTTGGGCATACCGGGCATGTTGCTGCTGTTTAAAGTGGCACCGTGGAATGGTGAAAAAGTGAGTAACTAGATTGCCAGTCTAAAACATCTAGCAAAACAAAAGGCCGTCTGAATATTCAGACGGCCTTTATCATACAAAAACTTTATTCGGCAGCAGGTTTGACAGTACTGCGGACATCGCCGCTTTTTTCTTTATGTTTCAAAACAGCGCGGTCGAGTTTGTCCATCAAAACATCAATCGCGGCATACATATCCTGTTCAATCGCTTCAACGTGCAAATCTTTGCCTGCCAAATGCACATCGGCTTCGGCTTTCTGGCTGACTTTTTCCACCGAGAGCGTGATGGTCACGGAAATGATGTTGTCGGCGTGGCGACTGATTCGTGCCAACTTGTCGGAAACGTAGTTTTTGATGGCTTCGGTAACATCAAAATTCAGACCGGTGATTTTCAGATTCATGATACAGCTCCTTCGGTTGGTTAGTCCGTCAAAACGGATCGGAATATATCTACTCGGTAAATTTTCGTTTGTGTGCCGGTGGGATGTCTAATGATTCTCTATATTTAGCAACTGTACGTCTGGCAATTTCAATGCCGCGTTGTTTTAATAATTTGACGAGGGTCTCGTCCGAATAGGGTTTGCTGCTGTCTTCACTTTCAATCAACTGGCTCAATACGGCTTTGATTGCGCCTTGGCTGAACCCTTCGCCATCATCATCGGCATTGACTGCCTGTGTGAAGAAATAGCGTAACGCAAACAGGCCGCGCGGGCAAGACAAATATTTCTGATTGGCGGCACGCGAGATGGTACTTTCCGCCAAACCCAATTCGGCGGCGGCATCTTTCATCAGCATGGGAGACAGGCCGATTTCTCCGAAGATGAAAAAATCTTCCTGATTTTTGACGATATACTCGGCAAGGCGGAGGACAGTGCTTTTACGCAGCTCCAAAGAATCAATGCGCTGCTTGGCTTCGTTGATTTTTTCCTTCCACTCCGGTGCGCCCTCTTCCTCTGATTTCATCAGGTCGCAATATTCCTGATTGAGCTGCAGCTTCGGCCAAGCCGCTTCGTTGCTGATGACTTCCCAGCCGTCCTTGCCCTCTTTGACCCAAACGTCAGGCTGAATATAAGGCGTAGGCGTGGCAGAGGCGAAGCCGTAGGCTGGATAGGGATTGAGCCCGGCAATCATATCGAGCGCGGCTTCTATGGTTTTGCTGTCGGTATCGGGATAAAGTTTGCGGAAACGCAGAACGTTTTGTTTGCGGTTTTTGCCTAAGTCTTGAAGCGAACTTTGCACCAAATGCGCGGCCATTTGTCGGGCAGGAGAAGCCGGCAAACGCATTAACTGCAACATAAGCGACTCGGTCAAATCCGCCGCCGCCACGCCGGGCGGCTCAAAGGTTTGCAATACATCCAGCGCGTTTTGCAGGGCTTCTTCGTCCAGCATCCATTCCAACGGCGTGTGGTCGATAATTTCTTCGAGGCTGTCGGTGAGGTAGCCTTGTTCGTCCAAAAAATCAATCAAGACGTGAACATAGGCCGCTTCCACTTGCGAGAGCGGATGCTCGCACACTTGGGCATGCAGATAGTGTTTGAAATCCTCTTCTTCGGCGATGTTGCTCCAAATATCTTCGGCATCGTCGCCGCTCAACTGCTGACCTGCGCGCGGCATGGTTACCGCACGGTTGAGCCCGCTATCGGCAAATTCATCGCTTTCCGGACGCTCAAGCAGAGGATTGTCTGACAACCAGTCTTCCACTTCGCGCTCAAGCTCAAGACCCGACATCTGCAAGATGCGCAGAGACTGTTGCAGCCGCTGGTTGAGCTGCTGGGTCTGTTTGAGTTTAAGGACGAGTGAAGACATAGTGTTTAATTCGAAATGTATGGATAGTTTTTCAGACGGCCTTTATACGGCAGGCCGTCTGAAAGATTAGTTTATCGGTATTATATTTGTATTTTTAGTGATTATTCCAATATTTATAGCCGCCCTCAATTGAAATGAGGGTCTCATATACCGTCAAATATGCATTCAATATTTGAAATTTTCACCCAAATAAACCGAACGGACTTGTTCATTGTTGACTAAATCATCCGGCTTGCCTGAAGCCAATACCGTACCGTCGCTGATGATGTAGGCACGGTCGCAGATGCTGAGGGTTTCGCGCACGTTGTGGTCGGTAATCAATACGCCGATACCGCGTGATTTGAGGAACTCGATGATTTTCTGAATATCGATGACGGCAATCGGGTCAACGCCGGCAAAAGGTTCGTCCAACAAAATGAAACGCGGCTGCATGGCCAACACGCGCGCGATTTCGACACGGCGGCGTTCGCCACCGGACAAGGACGGCGCAGGGTTGTTGCGCAGGCGCTCAATATTCAAATCTGCCAACAGTTTTTCAAGTTCGGCATCGATGCGGCTTTTGTCCTTCATGCTGATTTCCAAAATGGCGCGGATATTTTGTTCCACGGTCATTTTGCGGAAAATCGAGGCCTCCTGCGGCAGATAGCCAACGCCGAGGCGGGCGCGTTCGTGAATGGGCAGGTGGCGCAATTCTTGGCCGTCCAACATTACGCTGCCTGCATCGGCGGCAATCAGGCCGACTATCATGTAAAAGCTGGTGGTCTTACCCGCGCCGTTGGGGCCGAGCAGGCCGATGACTTCGCCGCTTTCGATTTCAAGGGAGAAGCTTTTGACGACTTGGCGTTTTTTGAAACTTTTTTGCAGGTTTTGAACCACAAGACGGCTGTTGTTTGCGCTCATATTCTGTTGACTTTCGATATTGACCTCAGGCCGTCTGAAACTTTTTCAGACGGCCTTTTTGTGTGTTTTCTTATTTGTTTTTCTGCGTACTGGACGGCTGGATAACAACGCTGACGCGGCCGGATTTGGCGGCGGATTTCACACCGGATTTGGCGCTGCCGTTGATGGTGTAAACCTCGGTTTTGGTGTTGTAAGTGATGACCGCACCTTCGGCCACATCGCCGCCGCGCTGTACTTTGGCATTGCCGGACAGAGTAACGAGGTTGGCTGCGGAAGAATACATGACGGTATTGGCTTGGCCGTTGACTACGCCTTTGCCGCCGTCCAACTCTTGGCTGAATTTGACGGGCGAGCCGGTGGCTTTCATCAACTGCTCGCTTTTGTCGTTGCGCGAAACGGTCACGCTGCCGGCACGGATATTGAGCGTGCCTTGTTTGATGATGACGTTGCCGGAAAAGGTGGTGCTTTGGTTGTTTTGGTCAAGCGAGCCTTGGTCGGCTTCGATTTGAATCGGCTGCTTGCTGTCGCTTTGCAGGGCAAAGGCCGGGCTGGCGGCAAAAACGGCAACAAGGGCTAAAGTTTTACAAATTTTTTGTATCATAAATTGTGGCTTTCACTTTGGAAGGGAAATTCAGCAAACCGGTTTTGTGATCATAAGTCATGCCGTTTGCCTGACCGCTGGACTGTCCGTATTGGAAAGTAACGGGGCTGTCGGTATGGGCGTATTGCGCCTCGGTATCGACATTCAAGCGTTCGGTTTTGACGATGCCGGCCAAACGCTTGGCATCTGCCGCTTTGTTTAAGACAACATTCTGTTCAAAAACGACTTTCTTGTTTTGAATATTGTACGCTGCTTTGTCACTGCCGACTTCGTACAGCAGGCTGCCGTCGCGGTAAAACGAAAGATGTGGTTTGTCCAAATGCACGTCTGCGCTATTCGGATATTGGACGGCATCGACCGCGCTCAGGTTTTCTTTCAGACGGCCTTCTTGGTCAAAACGTTTGCCGTTGATGCCTTTCATCGAATATTGCGGCTCATTCGGATTGAGGACGACTTCTTCGACCTGCACTTCGCTGATGCGGCCGAGCCACGCCGCCAGTGCGCCGAGTGAAACGGCCAACACCAGCGGAAAGGCGATTCCGTAACGCCATCTGATTTTCATCGTACATACTCTTTCAAAGCAGGTTCAAGCGTACCTTGCGCCTGCATAATCAAATCGCACACTTCACGCACCGCGCCTGCGCCGCCGGAACGTCGGGTTACATAATGGGCGTATTGCAAAGTAAACCAATGCGCTTCCGGGACGGCGACCGCCAATCCGCAACGCACCATCACGGGCAAATCGACAACATCGTCGCCGACAAAGGCGCACTCATGCTCCTCCACACCGGCCTGTTCGCGTAATTGGGCGTAGGCGACACGTTTGTCATGAATGCCTTTGAAGTAATAGTTGATACCGAGCTGCTTCACGCGGATACCGACGGAAGGCGCATCGCGGCCGGTAATAATCGCCGTTTGCACGCCGCTGGCCTGAAGCATTTTCAAACCATGTCCGTCCAAAGTGTGGAACGATTTGATTTCTTCGCCGTTGTCGCGAATAAAAATGCGGCCGTCGGTCAAAACACCGTCCACATCCAGTATCAGCAGTTTGATGCCTGAAGCGCGTTGTTGCAGGTCGGAAGAGAGGTTTTGCATAAGGTTTCCTTGTTTCAGACGGCCTATTCTAGCATAAGGCCATCTGAAAACGTTTTTGCCGTCGATTCAGACAATTCGTGCCATCAATAAATCGTGCATGTTCAGCGCGCCAATCAGCACGCCGTTTTCTTCGACCACCAGCAAACCGTTCACATGGCCGCTTTGCATGGCTTTCAAAGCTTCGGTGGCGAGACGATCGGCAGAGATGGTTTTCGGAGAGGCGTGCATGATGTCGTCCACTTTCAAACCGGCAAAGCTGTCGCGTTCTTGAAACAGACGGCGCAAGTCGCCATCGGTAAATACGCCTTTCAGACGGCCTTCGGCATCGGTTACCGCCAACATACCCAAGCCTTTTTCACTCATGCGGACAATGGCTTCTTTTAACGGCGTGCCCAACAAAACGGCTGGCAGGGCTTCGTCTTTGTGCATGATATCCGCCACGCGCAGCAACAGGCGTTTGCCCAAGCTTCCGGCCGGATGGCTCAAAGCAAAATCATCCGGCGTAAACGCTCGCGCCTGCAGCAATACCACCGCCAGCGCATCGCCCAAGGCCATCACGGCGGTCGTACTGGAAGTCGGTGCAAGGCCGAGCGGACAAGCTTCTTTGGAAACCGCCGCGGTAATATGGATATCGGCATGACGCGCCATGGTCGAAGTCGGATGGGCAGTGATACAAATAAGCGTGATGTTTTTACGTTTCAACGCCGGAATAATCGCCGCAATTTCATCGCTTTCGCCGGAATTAGAAATGGCAACCACGACATCGTGGTCCACAATCATGCCCAAGTCGCCGTGTGCCGCTTCGGCAGGATGGACGAAAAACGCAGGTGTGCCGGTAGAAGCCATGGTTGCCGCCATTTTGCGGCCGATGTGTCCGGACTTACCCATGCCGGTAATGACGACCCTGCCCTTGCAGTGCAACAATGCTTCCGCCGCACGGATAAAATCATGGTCCAAAGCCGCCGCAATTTCGCGCAAACCTTCGGCTTCCGTATCCAATACATCGCGCGCCCAGTCGAGATAAAGTGTGTTTTCCGCCATCAAAGCCACCTTTCGTGCTTGAATTTAGGTTTGTTTTGCCCAAATTAATCGGCTGTAAACTGTTCAAATTCATCGAATCGGCGTAGCATTACCGCCACTTCACAAACAAACCTATTATGTAAAAGGAATCAGAGATGACTATTTTATCGGACGTTAAAGCATTAGGACAACAAATCTGGTTGGACAATCTCTCCCGTTCGCTGGTACAAAGCGGCGAATTGGCAGAAATGCTGAAGCAAGGTGTGTGTGGCGTAACTTCCAATCCTGCCATTTTCCAAAAAGCCTTTGCCGGAGATGCCCTGTACGCCGATAAAGTAGCCGCACTCAAACAGCAAAACCTGACCCCGAAACAACGCTACGAAACCATGGCGGTTGCCGACGTACAAGCCGCTTGCGACGTATGTCTTGCCGAACATGAATCCACCGGCGGCAAAACCGGCTTCGTCAGCCTCGAAGTTTCGCCTGAATTATCCAAAGACGCACAAGGCACGGTTGAAGAAGCGCGCCGCCTGCACGCCGCCATCGGCCGTAAAAATGTCATGATTAAAGTACCGGCAACCGACGAAGGCATCGAAGCGCTTGAAATCCTCGTTTCAGACGGCATCAGCGTCAACCTGACCCTGCTCTTCTCCCGCGCCCAAACCCTCAAAGCCTATGCGGCCTACACGCGCGGCATTGCCAAACGTTTGGAAGCAGGACACGACGTTTCCCATATCCAAGTTGTCGCCAGCTTCTTTATTTCCCGTGTCGATGCCGCATTGGACGCCACCCTGCCCGACCACCTCAAAGGCAAAGTCGCCATTGCACTGGCCAAAGCCGCCTATCAAGATTGGGCGCAATACTTCGGCAGCAGCGAATTTGCCGCACTTGCCGAAAAAGGTGCCAACCGCGTCCAACTTTTATGGGCATCTACCGGCGTGAAAAACCCTGCCTATCCTGACACGTTGTACGTTGATAGCCTGATTGGCGCCCATACCGTCAACACCGTTCCCGATGCCACACTCAAAGCCTTTATCGACCACGGCACCGCCAAAGCTACTTTGACCGAAGGTGTGGACGAAGCCAAAGCGCAGCTTGCCGAAACCGCGAAACTCGGCATTGATGTCGAAACTTTGGCAACTCGTTTGCAGGAAGACGGTTTGAAACAATTTGAAGACGCTTTCGCCAAACTACTGGCTCCCTTGGCTTAAGCGGATTGAACGGACGGCCGAGAAACTTAAATCATTTTGAAAAGTCTCAGGCCGTCTGAAACCCAAATTCGGACGTGTACGGCACGCCCTTTTCTATCACGATTTGAATACCGTGCAGGCATACTTCCCCTGCCCTACAAAACCACCCTGCCATGTATATAGGACGTTTCGCCCCCAGCCCTACCGGCCTGCTTCATATCGGCTCCCTACTGACCGCCGTCGCCTCCTATACCGACGCGCGCGCTCATCAGGGCAAATGGCTGGTCCGCATTGAAGACCTTGACCCCCCGCGCGAAATGCCCGGCGCCGCCGCCGACATTTTGCGCACGCTTGAAGCCTTCGGCTTTGAGTGGGATGGCGAAGTCGTCTATCAAAGCCGCCGTTACGACCTATATCAAGACACCCTCGACCACCTCAAAGCAGCCGAGCTGGTGTATCCCTGCTATTGCAGCCGCAAAGACTGGCAGGCGGCGGCAACACATGGCGCAGACGGATTTGTATATAACGGCCGTTGCCGCAATCCTCAGCAAAGACCCGATACGCAAAACAAAACTCCGGCATGGCGCATTCAAGTTCCCGATCGCGTGATCGGTTTTTCAGACGGCATTGTCGGACATTACGCACAAAATCTGGCACACGATATCGGCGATTTCGTCCTGCTCCGTGCCGACGGCTATTGGGCATATCAGCTTGCCGTGGTTGCTGACGATGCCGACCAAGGCATAACCCATATTGTCCGCGGTCAAGATTTGCTTGTTTCCACGCCACGCCAAATCTATCTGCAACAATGCCTCGGCGTTCCCACACCGGCCTACGCACACCTTCCCCTATTGACCAACAGCCAAGGGCAAAAATGGTCGAAACAAACCCTTGCCCCGGCTTTGGATTTGAATCAAAAAGAACAACTTCTCCGCCAAGTCCTAACCTACCTCAACCTGCCCGATGCACCTGCTATGAACCGTCCGCAGGAATTGCTCGATTGGGCGGTGGCACACTGGCAAATGGACAAAATCCCAAAATCGTCCATTATCACGGACTGAATTAGCATGATTACAACAAAATTACTCTGGGTATTACAATATTTCATAAAATTATGTAAGTAATCTTCCGACTCATCCCAAACCATGCCCAAGAAGCGAAAAATCATGTATATTTTAAAAATTTCCTAAAATTGTCACAAACTGATAATTTCAAGGTTGTAACAACATACGGCTGACGCGTTATTGAGGATGACAAAGCGCGGCAGATCTCCCACGATACAACAAAAAGAATACCGCTATGCCAAGTGCCATTATTGTAGAAGACGAAGTATTAGCAGCAGAACGCTTACGTGTATTATTGGAAGAGTGCAATGTCGTACTGCTCAACGTCTTTCACCATGCCATGCCAGCATTGGAGTGGCTGAGTGTCCACGAAGTCGACATCGTATTTGCCGACATCGGCATGCCGGAAATCGACGGTCTCGAGTTTGTCGAACGCATTAAGCGTACCGCCAAACGCCAGCCGGAAATTGTATTCACCACAGCCTACGAAGAACACGCCCTGCGCGCGTTTGAGCTGGCCGCCGCAGACTATCTGCTCAAACCGATCAAAATGACCCGCCTGCAAACCGCGCTTGACCGCATCATCGAGAAAAACCGCGAAAAAGCAGACAGTTTCACCCATTTCAAAGTGTACAACCGCGAACGCATGGTTGAAATCCCATGGCAACAGGCGCGTTACCTGATGGCGGAACACAAAACCGTCTATCTGTTTACCGGCGACGGCCACAGCTACGAATTACCGAAGACCTTGGTTTACTGGGAAGAATTGCTGGGCGACAAAGTCATCCGCATCCATCGCAATGCCCTCGTCTTCCGCCACACCCTCGACAGCCTGATTCGACTGGACGACGACGAAAACGACGAATACGCATCCACATGGGGCGCTAAAATTCTCGATATTCCGACCCCGCTGCCCGTCAGCCGCCGGCAACTATCCACTCTGCGGAAAATTATTAAAAACAGCATCTAACAATGCGCTCCTTGATTAGCTCTTTTTAAATCAAAGGCCGTCTGAAAAGATATTTTTCAGACGGCCTTTTAACTTCTTAGCCAAATAGTAGAAAATTAAAAAAGAATAGCCTAAGTCTGTCATTTAACTTTATCCAAGCTCTCAATTTGATCAAAGCTTGTTATATCCACAAACAAAGTTTTCCATTTTTTAATCCAGCATCTCTCAATTACTACCACTCAACAGAAAAGGCCGTCTGAAAAAATTCAGACGGCCTCGATGCTTAATCCTTACCAATTAAAAGAACAATTCACGCCAGCTGATGCGTTTGAGTCCGCATGTACGGCCTTGTACTTCCAGGCTAACCAGCTGGTTAGACAAGAGACTGCGATCGCCTTTGGTTGCAAAACATTTATTGTTTGGCACGCTCGGCGTAGCGTTCAACTCCTTATCCGTACCCGTGCCGCCGCTATCGCCATCGGCAGTTACCGGAGAATCATCGGCTTTGCTGGAATTTATATAAGTAAAGTTGATAACACCATCAAAAGTCATACCGTTGGCGTAATAAATCTGGCCATTATTCTCGCGTTTGATAAATGTACGATCCTTGCTGGAGATACGCGCATCACGCAAGCCCAAACGACCGCCATTTTCAGCATTTACACCCAGAATAATCGTTTTCGCTGTCGTTTGTGTGGATGTACTGTCCGGTAAACAAACATCGGTACTAGAAGAGTCAGTATGAATTGTTTTGGTTTCATACTTGCGGATGGTCACAACAGCTGTACGCAAAATCATCGTCGGCTTGACAGTCACACGTTCATTCGGATCTAAAGTCAGACTCCAGCCTTTTTTACCTTCACCAACCTTATTGTCGCTGACATAAATATGTTCGTCGTCACTTTCTCTGGTTTGCTGTTCCAACTCACTACTTTTTGCCAAAACCGCATCAGTAGATACATCATCGTAAATACCGTAAACGGCATTGATTTGTCCGTTAGTACCTTCTAGTTCATTCTGATAAATCTCGCTACCCGTACCAAAAATAACGACATACTTATCTTTACCACGACGTGATACCGCAGGCGCAGACGTAATCGGTTGATTCCCCGAACCTTGGAAAATCATTTGCGCCGACCATTCAGACTCGGTTTTACCTCTCAAGTCGAAGCGGAACATATTGCCGTAACGGTCACCGGCATAAGCAATATCAACAATACCGTCAAAATCGGTGTCTACCAAAGTAGGGGTAGAGAGGCCGCCTTTGCCATTCGGTGCAGGAATTCTAGCTAAGAGCTTGCCGGCTTTAGAAGAAGAAACATTAGTACCAGTATTTTTTGTCCCTGCCTCTTTCCCTGTCATATCATAAACATACAAAGCCGTTTCATTGTCGGCACTGTTCACATCCTCAGTACGATAGCCGCTAGCCAAGAAGCCCGCATAACGCACATTCGATTCCAGATTGACCGGAGTGGTATCGCGTTTGATGGAAACACGGCCGATTTGTGTCGAACCAATGGTATAACCCAGCTTATTGTCAAAGCCTTTTTTTGTTTCAAACAAAGGCACAGTCGTATTCCAACCACTACGATCGCTGTTAGCTACCGCACCAATATTCAACGCATACGCACCGCGTCCACCTTGACCCATCGCACCAAACATAAAGGTTTGCTTATCAGGTGTTTGGCGGAGAACAAAGCCACCATTAACCATATAACGGTGCGGCGTGCCAGAGCCGTAACCATCGCGTGCAATATCTTTCAGAACCTTGCCCAAAGTTGTCGCTTGACCTTGATCGTCCTCGCGCTCCATGCCTGCCGGAATATAGCTGAGTTTCAAGTCATAAGGATTGCTAGGCGTACCATTACGGAAAATATGTACCATGCCGTCATTGGCAGCAGAGACCAAAAACTCTTGACGGTTGTCGCGCTTATCGCCAATAGCTGCAACCGAACCATCTAAAATATCGCCTAAATTACGTTCATCTTTACTTGAATCAGCAGAATCTGTCGGACGAATTCGATAAGACTGGCTATAACCTTTTGTCTCTGCATCCGCTTTGATGGTTTCATCACTACCTACTCGGCCAGTCCATTTCAGCAATGCATTTTTCCATTCCAACTTATCTTTCGCACTACCGTCTGAAATGCCAAAATCGGCATTTGAAGCCTCATTATCTGCAACTCTATCGATGAAATAGGTCTTACTGCCGTCATTAACCAAAGTAAGGCGGTTATTAAATGATGGCTGAACAAACTCAGTCGTATTGATAGGTGTACCATCACGGTTCAATTTATAAAACCGCAATTGACTACTCCAAGAGCCGGTATTCAAATGAACCGTTGCCGCCATATCGGGAATACCCATACTGGTCGTTGCCGGAGCAGTAGAGGATACTCCTTCAAATTTCGTATTTTTGCTGTCATTTTCAATATTGTCGACAATGGTTTTAAAGGCTTCAAGCAAATCTTCTTTTTTCGCAGCATTAAAATACCAGTCTGGACGGCTCGCACCCTTTTCCAGATACTCTCTCCCAACTTCAGAGATCCCCTCACCAAAACCCACAGTAAAAGTCTGAACCAATTGCTTGCTGTAATCTATGCCTTTGGGATCGCTTGGATCACCATCCCAGCTCTTACCCGCAGCATCTGAACCGTCTTTTGCTGTTTTAATGTCTTTTTCTGCCAAAGTCTGGCTAAAGAAACGCATACCGCGTTTTTCATCCTTATAGTTCCTATCCCAATAAGGAACAATAATTTCGCCTGCAGCTACCCACATATACCTACCATAATTAGGATCATACTCATGCTTATATTTACTAGATTGACATAGCAATTTCTTTTCATTCTCAGGCAAGCCAAAATCATTATCATATTGATAAGGTAGAAAATCAAAGTATCCTTTGATACGACCTCCACCATTAAAGAATTTACCTTTCCCATAGCTATCATCATTAGCCTTCACTTCAGACGGACCAAAATATTGGTATGCAGACGTACCCGCACTACGTTCAATATCGCGGTAATAGTTTGAATAGTAATAATCCCTATCGTAGTTGAAGTTAGTATTACGAGATAAACGAGGATCTTCACCTGGAATCTGGTTACTACAACTCATATTGGCATCGCCGTCCGACATCACAATCACATAAGACTTCTGACAACGGTATTTGATATTGGGCATCACAAAGTTTTTGACTACTTCATAGTAGCGGCGCGTGATTGGCGTAGCATGGCCAGGATCAATGCCATCTACCCTCCTTTGAACATCCTTCCAATCATCGGTAAAGCCCCCCTCATCTGGAGTATCAGTACGACCATTGTTATGCAGAGTTTGCAAACCCCACTGGAATCGTTGTTTTTCGCCATACTCTTTCAATACCGATTTTAGGGCCTCCTTAGTAATCGTTATTCTTTTATCAGCCCGTACAGATGTTTCCTTACCTTGTACATTCCATTGCATACTGCCCGAGTCATCAATCAAAAACATAATATTGTGTTTGACTTTGGGTTGGCCGCTGACGTCGGTTTTGTTTTGCAGGTAAAAAGGAGTTTGGGCAAATTGCTGCGTATTTGCCTGAACGGAAATGCTGATAAGCGCTAAAGCGGAAGCGACGCTTGCATGAATGAGGCGATGGCGGCCTGATGGAGCGTTTTGCATAATGTGTTCTTTTTTCATCGGATAATCTCAGCTAAAAATGACGTTGTTTTTATTTTTTATAAGGTTACGATTCTAGCATAAACAGCCTGTTTCATGTTTGATTCGGCTGAATTTCCCGACACCTGCATTTCAAACACAACAAAAATGAAACAATCTGCCTGCTCAGTTTTAAGACGGCCTGACTGAATATTTAGTTCAACCTTATTCATCAGGCATTCCAAAAGCAAGGGACTGTACCGTAAAGATAAAACGTTTTTAAATTATCGATTATTGGCTCTACGCTTGAAATTCCTATTACTTTGACTTAAAATACACTGCTTCTACGGCATAGACCGCTATGTCTGAAAAAGCACGTTACACAGCAAAATCAATGCTGCGGAGCGTGTTTTTTTTTAGCCGAGATTTCCGAAGGCTGTCTTTTTTGTAAACAATTTTTATTTTTCAGACGGCCTGACCATTTTTTTCGAACCGACCATCATCAGGCAAACAGGATTCCATCATGACCACTCCGGCTCTTCTCGTTCTCGCTGACGGCAGCGTATTTCACGGCACATCAATCGGTTACGAAGGTTCGACTTCCGGCGAAGTCGTGTTCAACACTTCCATGACCGGCTATCAGGAAATCCTGACCGACCCTTCCTACTGCAAACAAATCGTTACCCTTACCTATCCACACATCGGCAACACTGGCACCAACGCTGAAGATGAAGAAAGCCGCAGCGTTTACGCCGCCGGTTTGATTATCCGCGACCTGCCGCTTTTGCACAGCAACTTCCGCGCATCCGAAAGCCTGCACGACTATTTGGTACGCAATAAAACTGTCGCCATCGCCGATATCGATACTCGCCGCCTGACCACCCTGTTGCGTGAAAAAGGTTCACAAGGCGGTGCAATCTTGACCGGTGCAGATGCCACCGTTGAAAAAGCACAAGAACTGATTGCCGCATTCGGCAGCATGGTCGGCAAAGACTTGGCAAAAGAAGTTTCCTGCACAGAAACTTACGAATGGACCGAAGGCGAATGGGAATTGGGCAAAGGTTTCATTACCCCTTCCGAACAGCCTTACCACGTTGTCGCCTACGATTTCGGTGTCAAAACTAACATCCTGCGCATGCTCGCCTCACGCGGCTGCCGCCTGACCGTCGTTCCGGCGCAAACTAGCGCGGAAGACGTGTTGGCACTCAATCCTGACGGCATATTCCTGTCCAACGGCCCCGGCGACCCTGAGCCTTGCGACTACGCCATCAAAGCCGTACAAAAACTGATGGAAAGCGGCAAACCGATTTTCGGCATTTGTTTGGGACACCAGCTGATCAGCCTCGCCATCGGCGCAAAAACCCTGAAAATGCGCTTCAGCCATCACGGTGCCAACCATCCAGTACAAGATTTGGATAGCGGCAAAGTCGTCATTACCAGCCAAAACCACGGTTTCGCCGTTGATGCTGACACTTTGCCTGCCAACGCACGCATTACCCACAAATCCTTGTTTGACAACACTTTACAAGGCATCGAACTGACAGACAAACCCGTGTTCTGCTTCCAAGGCCACCCCGAAGCCAGCCCGGGTCCGCAAGACGTCGGTTATCTGTTCGACAAATTCATTGACAATATCAAAGCAGCAAAACAATAAAGCTGATTGTTTCAGACGGCCACACTCAACTCAACAACAGGCCGTCTGAAAACCAAACCTCAAAAAATATAAATTCAGGTACACACTCTCTCAACATCTACACAGTCTGAAACCCAACCCTCTAATCAGAAAGGAAAAACCATGACAGAAAAGCAAATGCGCATTCTATCCGTCGTCGCCACCCTAACCGCCGTCGGTATGTACGTTTCCTATATCCCACAAATCCAAAACAACCTTGCCGGCAACCCCGGCTCGCCGTTGCAACCCCTCGTTGCCGCCATCAACTGCACATTATGGGTTGCCTACGGCTTTTTGAAAGAAAAACGCGACTACCCCGTCATGCTGGCGAACGCCCCAGGCATCATTTTGGGCTTGATTACGTTTGTCACTAGTTTTTAAGGAAGTTTTCAGACGGCCTGTGCAACATAAAAATGCAAAAGGTCGTCTGAAAAAGAGTCACCAAAATATCAACGGCAGGAATTTTTCAGGTAGCTTTTTATCGAAAGGCAGATGGAACAAACGCCGCGAGCATTTTTTCAGACGACCTTTGAACCCATCGGTAGGGTATGTGCCGCAAGGCACGCACGCGGTAGGTTGGAATTGCAGGAAAAATGGAGAACGCGTGCGTGCGTACCGCACACACCCTACATGTGGGCTACAGCTTGCTGGGTTAGCAAACCCGATGCTTTAGACAATTAAGCGGTTTGTGTTGGGTTTTCAACCCAACCTACGCTTGCTTTCTGTCATTCAATCTTTGTGGATAGAGAAATGGAATTTTCAAGAATTACTGCTGTTTGGCTGGATAATGCCAGCCCTCAAAATGAAGATAAATTTATTATTCTGACTGCATTAGAAAATAATAAAATTATTGAAGGAAGATGGTTTGGAGAACATAAACAAGCACAAAATACTTATCCTTTCATTTTAGATAAAGCTGCCAGTGAATTTAATTTTGGTTCATTCGATACTGAAATTTGGCATACTAATTTAGGCGAGAAAAAAATACAGCCAAACGAATTGTTTACAGTTTGGATTGACGACAAAGAATATATTTATCGGATTGAAACCACTTATAAATATTGAATAACCAACCCAAAGAGACCCACCCATGCCCAAACGTACCGACCTAAAATCCATCCTTATCATCGGCGCCGGCCCTATCGTTATCGGTCAGGCCTGCGAATTTGACTATTCGGGCGCACAGGCCTGCAAGGCTTTGCGTGAAGAAGGCTATAAAGTCATTCTGGTGAATTCCAACCCTGCCACGATCATGACCGACCCTGAAATGGCGGATGTTACCTACATCGAGCCGATTATGTGGCAGACGGTGGAAAAAATTATCGCCAAGGAGCGACCTGATGCGATTCTGCCTACCATGGGCGGCCAGACTGCGCTGAACTGTGCGCTGGATTTGGCGCGCAACGGCGTATTGGCGAAATACAACGTCGAGCTGATTGGCGCGACCGAAGACGCGATTGACAAAGCAGAAGACCGAGGCCGCTTTAAAGAAGCGATGGAAAAAATCGGTTTGTCTTGCCCGAAATCTTTTGTCTGCCACACCATGAACGAAGCTTTGGCAGCGCAAGAACAGGTCGGCTTCCCTACCCTGATTCGTCCTTCTTTCACGATGGGCGGTTCGGGCGGCGGTATTGCCTACAACAAAGACGAGTTCTTAGCAATTTGCGAACGCGGTTTTGATGCTTCGCCTACGCATGAGTTGCTGATTGAGCAATCCGTTCTCGGCTGGAAAGAGTACGAGATGGAGGTTGTACGTGATAAAAACGACAACTGCATCATTATCTGCTCGATTGAAAACTTCGACCCGATGGGCGTGCATACCGGCGACTCCATCACTGTTGCGCCTGCACAAACATTGACCGATAAAGAATACCAAATCATGCGTAATGCTTCGTTGGCAGTGTTGCGAGAAATCGGCGTGGATACCGGCGGCTCAAACGTTCAGTTTGCGGTAAACCCTGAAAACGGCGAGATGATTGTCATTGAGATGAACCCGCGCGTGAGCCGTTCTTCCGCGTTGGCATCTAAAGCAACGGGCTTCCCGATTGCCAAAGTAGCGGCCAAACTGGCGGTCGGCTTTACGCTGGACGAGTTGCGCAACGACATTACCGGCGGCCGCACGCCCGCGTCGTTTGAGCCTTCCATCGACTATGTCGTGACCAAAATCCCGCGTTTCGCATTTGAAAAATTCCCTGCCGCAGACGACCGCCTGACCACTCAGATGAAATCGGTAGGCGAAGTGATGGCGATGGGCCGTACCATTCAAGAAAGCTTCCAAAAAGCCCTGCGCGGCTTGGAAACAGGCTTGTGCGGCTTCAATCCGCGCAGCGAAGACAAAGCGGAAATCCGCCGCGAACTGGCCAACCCGGGCCCTGAGCGTATGCTTTTTGTAGCAGATGCGTTCCGTGCAGGCTTCACACTGGAAGAAATCCACGAAATCTGCGCCATCGATCCTTGGTTCTTGGCGCAAATCGAAGACTTGGTGAAAGAAGAAAAATCGGTTTCAGACGGCCAGTTGCAAGATTTGGATTACGCCGCTTTACGCCGTCTGAAACGCAAAGGCTTCTCTGACAAACGTTTGGCACAATTGTTGAACGTAAGTGAAAAAGAAGTCCGCGAACACCGCTATTCGCTGAAACTGCATCCGGTTTACAAACGCGTCGATACCTGTGCCGCCGAGTTTGCCACCGAAACCGCCTACCTCTACTCCACTTACGAAGAAGAATGCGAATCCCGTCCTTCCGATCGTAAAAAAGTGATGATTCTCGGCGGTGGTCCAAACCGTATCGGCCAAGGTATTGAATTTGACTACTGCTGCGTTCATGCTGCACTCGCCCTGCGCGAATCCGGTTTTGAAACCATCATGGTCAACTGCAACCCCGAAACCGTGTCCACCGACTTCGACACCAGCGACCGCCTATACTTCGAGCCGCTGACATTGGAAGACGTATTGGAAATCGTCCGCACCGAAAACCCATGGGGCGTGATTGTGCATTACGGCGGCCAAACCCCGCTCAAACTGGCCAACGCATTGGTGGCAAACGGCGTGAACATCATCGGCACATCTGCCGACAGCATCGACGCCGCCGAAGACCGCGAACGCTTCCAAAAAGTGTTGAACGACTTAGGTCTGCGTCAACCGCCTAACCGCATCGCCCACAACGAAGAAGAAGCCCTCGTTAAAGCCGAAGAAATCGGTTATCCGTTGGTTGTCCGTCCTTCTTACGTACTCGGCGGCCGCGCCATGCAGATTGTTCACTCTGCCGAAGAGTTGCAAAAATACATGCGCGAAGCCGTACAAGTTTCCGAAGACAGCCCTGTATTGCTCGACTTCTTCTTGAACAACGCCATCGAAGTGGACGTAGACTGCGTTTCAGACGGCCAAGATGTCGTTATCGGCGGCATCATGCAACACGTCGAACAAGCAGGTATCCACTCCGGCGACTCCGGCTGCTCATTGCCTCCATACTCTTTGGACGAAGAAATTCAAGACGAAATCCGCCGTCAAACCAAAGCCATGGCATACGCACTGGGCGTGGTCGGCTTGATGAACGTACAGTTTGCCGTACAAGACGGCGTGGTCTTCGTACTGGAAGTAAACCCACGCGCCAGCCGTACCGTACCGTTCGTATCCAAAGCCACCGGTGTACCGCTCGCCAAAGTCGGCGCACGCGTGATGGCAGGCATTTCGCTGAAAGAGCAAGGCGTAGAAAAAGAAGTCATCCCGGACTTCTACGCCGTTAAAGAAGCCGTGTTCCCATTCATCAAATTCCCAGGTGTGGACACCATTCTCGGCCCTGAAATGCGCTCTACCGGCGAAGTCATGGGCGTAGGCGCAAGCTTCGGCGAAGCCTACTTCAAAGCCCAACTCGGCGCAGGCGAACGCTTGAGCACAACAGGCAAAGTGTTCCTCGCCGTACGCGACGAAGACAAACCGCTCATCGTCAAAACCGCACAAAACTTCCAAGCACTCGGCTACGGTGTCTGCGCCACTCGCGGTACCGCCGAATACTTGAAAGAACACGGCATCATCGTGCAAGCGGTCAACAAAGTGCAGGAAGGCCGCCCACACATCGTGGACGCAATTAAAAACGGCGAAATCGCACTGGTGGTCAACACCGTCGGCAGCACAGTACAATCTGTTACCGACAGCCACAGTATCCGCCGCACCTCCCTCACCCAACGCGTACCGCAATACACCACCATCGCCGGCGGCGAAGCCATGAGCGAAGGCGCAAAAAGCCGCGAACACTTGGGCGTGTACAGCGTACAGGAATTGCATGGCCGTCTGAAAAACAAAGCCTAATCAATCCTATCGGATTTAAATAGCTAAAAGGCCGTCTGAAACCTGATTGCTCAGTTTCAGACGGCCTTTTCATATTTCAAATTCCAACCGTCTGTCCATCAAAACAACCTTTTCTGCCATCTCCAAACAAGCAATAGCAACATGAAATATAATTTCGTTATTGATTGGATTCATACGACAAAATTGTTGTTTTTTCATCATAATCCAAAAATATCGAGTTTAACGCCTATTCTCCTTGCTTTATAATGGCCGTCTGAAATAAAAATACAATTAAAGCAGAAGCATGTCTTTGCAACTTAAGCAGATTTGCATAATTAAATATATGCTTTAATCATAATAATGATAAAATAATACGGCTTTCCTCTAAATTAAAGGGAAAACTGCACAAGAAACGGAAAATAAAATGAGTGTCGGATTATTGCGTGTTTTGGTTCAAAGCCAGACCATCTCAAATCAACAAGCGGAACATTACAACAACCTTTTACAATCAGGCAAAGAAATCCTGCCCAACCTGTTTTCAGACGGCATCATCTCCCCTAAAGCTTTGGGGGAGTTAGTTGCGCGCGTATTCAGCTATCCCCTTTTGGATTTGCACTACTACCCGCGCAATAATGTAGTCAGCGACATTCTGACGGAAGAGCAAATGGTGCAAAACCGTTGCATTCCGATTTTCAAACGCGGACGCAAGGTTTATTTCGCCGTATCCGATCCAACCCAAATCCAAAACTTTCAAAAAATCGCTTTTGCTTCAGGTTTAAGTGTCGACTTGGTCGTAGTTCCCGACGACCAGCTCAGCTCATTGCTGGAATGGCTGGGTCAACGTTCGACAACCATTCTGAAAGAAATCAACGACGAACATGAAGCAACGCAGCAATCGCAATCGCTTTATATCGACAATGAAGAAGCTGAAGACGGCCCTATCCCCCGTTTCATCCACAAAACCTTATCCGATGCCCTGAACGCGGGCGCATCGGACATCCACTTTGAATTCTACGAACAAATGGCGCGCGTCCGTTTCCGTGTGGACGGGCAATTGCGTGAAGTCGTACAGCCGCCTGTCGCCGTACGCGGCCAGTTGGCATCGCGTATCAAAGTGATGGCGCGTTTGGATATTTCCGAAAAACGTATTCCGCAAGACGGCAGAATTCAAATTGCCTTCCATAAACACGGCCGTCCGATTGACTTCCGTGTCAGCACTTTGCCGACATTGTTTGGCGAAAAAGTGGTGATGCGTATCCTAAATTCCGATGGTACATCGCTCAATATCGACCAGCTCGGTTTGGAGCCTTTCCAAAAAGAAATGCTGCTGGAAGCCATCAACCGCCCTTACGGCATGGTATTGGTTACCGGTCCGACAGGTTCGGGCAAAACCGTTTCGCTCTATACCTGCCTGAGTATTTTGAACACAGAAGATGTGAATATTTCAACGGCAGAAGATCCGGCCGAGATTAACCTGCCAGGCGTCAACCAAGTCAACGTCAATGAAAAACAAGGCCTGACGTTTGCTGCCGCACTCCGATCCTTCTTGCGTCAAGATCCTGATATTATTATGGTCGGTGAGATTCGTGACTTGGAAACCGCCGACATCGCCATTAAAGCCGCCCAAACCGGCCACATGGTTTTCTCTACCCTGCATACCAATAATGCACCAGCCACGCTGTCCCGCCTTTTGAACATGGGTGTTGCGCCTTTCAACATCGCCAGCTCGGTCAGCCTGATTATGGCGCAAAGGTTGTTGCGCAGACTGTGTCCAAACTGCAAACGCGAAGTTGAGCGCCCGCCGGTTCCAGCATTGAAAAAAGCCGGCTTTACCGATGCAGACTTGGCTCAAGATTGGAAACTCTACCGCCCGGTTGGCTGCGACAGCTGCCGCGGCAAAGGCTTTAAAGGCCGCATCGGTATTTATGAAGTCATGCCGGTCAGCGATGAAATGCAAAAAGTCATTATGAACAACGGTACAGAAGTTGATATCATGAACATGGCCTATCAGGAAGGCATGGTAGACTTGCGTCGTGCCGGCCTCATGAAAGTCATGCAAGGCCTGACCTCGTTGGAAGAAGTGACTGCTCATACCAATGACTAAACTGCCATATTTTCGAAAATTAAAATAAAGCGGTACGGGGAAACAGTCCGCTTTATTTCTTACAAACAAGGGATAACTCATGGCTCAAGCAGAGCAAAAAAGAAGTCTGTTCGGCTCAAGAAGCAAAGGCAAGCGTTTTACATTTGAAGGAAAAAATACCGAGACCGAACGTCTTGTCCGTGGTGAAGTAGTTGCCAAAGACGAAGAAGAAGCACGCAAAAAACTCCAACGCAGAGGCATTCGCCCTTTGCGTATCAGCAAAGTTAAAACCGCACGCAAACGCCGTATTACCCAAGAAGACATCACGGTGTTTACGCGCCAACTGGCAACGATGATGAAGGCAGGCTTGCCGCTGATGCAGGCTTTTGAAATCGTTGCTCGCGGCCACTCCAATCCGAGCATGACCGAAATGCTGATGCAGGTTCGCTCCGATGTCGAACAAGGTAGCGCATTAGGCAAATCATTCTCCAAATATCCAAAATATTTCGACCGCTTCTATTGCAATCTGGTCAGCGCAGGCGAGTCCGGCGGCGTATTGGAAAGCTTATTGGACAAACTGGCTGTCTATAAAGAAAAAACCCAAGCCATTAAGAAAAAAGTCAAAACCGCACTGACCTATCCGATTGCCATTATCGTGGTGGCGATTGCGCTTATCTTCATCATGATGATGTTTGTGCTACCTGCCTTTAAAGAAGTTTATGCCAATATGGGTGCAGAGTTACCAAGCCTTACCCAACTTGTCATGAACTTGTCTGATTTATTCGTCGACTACGGCTGGATTATGATCATCCTTTTGATTGTTTCGGCCTTCGGCCTGTACAAACTCCATGAAAAATCGCCTACTTTCCAAAAACGAATCGATGCTTTGATTTTGAGACTGCCTGTTTTTGGCACCATCGTCCGAAAAGCGACCATCGCCCGTTGGGCGCGTACGACTTCCACCCTCTTCGCAGCCGGCGTTCCTTTGGTGGAAGTATTAGATTCAGTTGCAGGCGCATCCGGCAATATTCTCTATGAAGAAGCCACTCAAGATATTCGAGCCAAGGTAACCCAAGGCCTGTCGCTAACATCCAGTATGCAAAGTACAGATATGTTCCCAAATATGGTGATCCAAATGGCAGCCATCGGCGAAGAGTCAGGCTCTTTGGACGATATGCTGAACAAAGCAGCCGAATTCTACGAAGATGAAGTAGACAACTCCGTCTCCCGCTTATCTGCCTTGATGGAGCCTATCATCATGGTGGTATTGGGTTCGCTCATCGGTATCTTGCTGATTGCCATGTATCTGCCTCTGTTTAACTTGGGTAATGTCGTAGGTTGATATGCTTGATAGTATTTACTCTGCCATCGACGCCCTCTCCGTTCTTGCGCCATTCGCTATTCCTTTAGCCGTTATTTTGGGATTACTGATTGGCAGCTTTCTGAACGTTGTTATTTATCGCACGCCGATAATGATGGAACGCGAATGGACACAATTTTCTAAAGAGCATTTGGGCATCGAGCTGAAAGACGAAGAAAAACAGCCATTTAATCTGCGCAAACCGGATTCACGCTGCCCCAAATGCAAAAGCCCAATCAAACTTTGGCAAAACATCCCCATCCTCAGCTATGTTTTCCTGGGAGGAAAATGCCACTCCTGCAAAACCGCTATCGGCATACGCTATCCGCTGATTGAGCTGCTGACAGGTGTCTTATTCGGTATTGTCGCATGGCAATACGGCTGGTCATGGGCAACTATTGGCGGATTCATTCTGACTGCCATATTGATTGCGCTGACCTTTATCGATGCCAATACTCAATATTTACCCGACAGCCTGACTCAGCCCCTAATTTGGATCGGCCTGCTGTTTAATCTGAATGATACATTCGTGCCCCTGCATTCAGCCGTTTTAGGCGCAATCGCAGGCTATATGAGCCTTTATACTTTATGCGCCGTCTATAAACTTCTGACCGGTAAAATCGGCATGGGCAATGGCGACTTCAAACTTTTGGCTGCGCTTGGTGCATGGCTGGGCGTAGGAATTTTGCCTGTTCTGATCTTCATGGCTGCCTTAGTCGGGCTGGTGGGCGCACTCATCGCCCGTGTCGGCAAAGGCCAATATTTTGCTTTTGGTCCCAGTCTTGCTGTGGCAGGATGGATTATTTTGGTTGCCAATGCACCTATTACCCAACTGGTACAATGGTGGCTCGTACAATCAGGATTCCGATAATGACATTATGGATAGGCTTGACCGGCGGTATCGGTAGTGGCAAATCATCTATCGCCCAAATGTTTGCCGAACTTGGCGTACCCATTATCGATGCTGATGCCATCAGCCGCTCACTGACCGCTGAAAACGGCGAAGCCCTTCCTGCCATCCGCCAGCTTTTCGGGGATGAGGTTTTTGATCATAAAGGCCGTCTGAATCGTATGGCTTTACGGGAAGAAGTTTTCAGACGGCCTCAATCTAAAAAACAACTGGAAAACCTGCTTCTGCCATTAATCTTAAACAAAATCCAACAGCAGAAACAAAAACTTGCCTCATCCGCCTACGGCATTGTCGATGTACCGCTTTTGATTGAGAATCCGGCATTTAAAGCGGAGACCGACCGTATTTTGGTTGTAGATGTTCCAGAGTCCGTCCAAATCAAACGCGTACACCAGCGCAATGGTTTTTCAGAAGAACAAACGCGTCAAATCATGGCCACCCAAGC
Source organism: Neisseria sp. P0021.S006 (assembly GCF_051956895.1). Lineage (NCBI taxonomy): Bacteria > Pseudomonadati > Pseudomonadota > Betaproteobacteria > Neisseriales > Neisseriaceae > Neisseria > Neisseria sp. P0021.S006. Next base: position 3,606 of record NZ_JBQCWZ010000002.1, on the reverse strand, counting down.
TTCTCGACGTGACAGACTGCTGCATGCCGACGATGTATTGGACAATACCCATAGCATGGAAGAAGCAAAAATCAAGGTTGCCCATTTGCATCAATACTATCAATCCATTGCAAAAACTCTGAAAGAAACTGCATGACCGCTCCTGTTGTAAAATGTCCGACCTGCCACAAAAAAGTCGTTTGGAACACCGACAGCCCCTACCGCCCTTTCTGCAGCAAACGGTGTAAACTCATTGATTTAGGCGAATGGGCGCAAGAAAAATACACTGTTTCTTCAGAAGACGACCCTTTTTCAGACCTATTGAACAGCAAATAACCTACGCCGCTTCCTTCAGCCTATCCAAAACAAGCTCAAAACAGTAAAATACCCTCTTTATTCCAATCTATTCCATCCACCATGCTCACCTTCCAACAAATTATTTTCAAATTACAAAACTACTGGGCAGACAAAGGCTGCACCGTTATCCAACCTTTCGATATGGAAGTCGGTGCCGGTACTTCGCATCCAGCCACCTGCCTGCGCGCATTAGGCCCGGAGCCTTGGTTTGCCGCTTACGTTCAACCCAGCCGCCGCCCCAAAGACGGCCGCTATGGCGACAACCCCAACCGCCTGCAACACTACTATCAATTCCAAGTTGCGCTCAAACCAGCTCCCGCCAATATTCAAGACCTATACCTCGACTCCCTGCGCGAATTGGGTATCGACCCTAAAGTACACGACATCCGCTTTGTCGAAGACGACTGGGAAAACCCTACTCTCGGCGCTTGGGGTTTGGGTTGGGAAGTTTGGCTCAACGGTATGGAAGTAACCCAATTCACCTACTTCCAACAAGTCGGCGGTATCGACTGCTCCCCTGTACTTGGTGAAATCACCTACGGTATCGAGCGTCTCGCCATGTATTTGCAAGGCGTAGAAAACGTGTACGACCTCGTTTGGGCAAAAACCCTTGATGGTAACATCGTCACTTACGGCGACGTTTATCATCAAAACGAAGTCGAACAATCCACCTACAACTTCGAATACAGCGATGCCGATTGGCTCTTGCGCCAATTCAACAACTACGAAGAACAAGCTAAACGCCTGCTTGCAGTTGAAGACACCAGTCTTGCCCTACCTGCTTACGAGCTTGTACTCAAAGCCGGCCACACGTTCAACCTCTTGGATGCACGCGGCGCCATTTCCGTTACCGAGCGCGCAACCTACATCGGCCGCATTCGTGCACTGAGCCGTATCGTTGCGCAAAAATTCGTTGAAAGTCGCGAGAAACTGGGCTTCCCATTACTTAAAAACCAATAAGCCCTCACATACATGCCACGCCGCCCTTTGATACATTCAAGTGGCGGCGTTTCTATTTTCAGACGGCCTTAACGTCGATGCCATCGCAAACACTTCCTGCCTGCTTTCAGGTAAAATAAGCCCTTTATTACATAAACCGTCTGAAAACATGAGTTCATCCTCTTCTGCAAAAACGCCCTTTTTCTTACTTTCCCTCGTTGCCATCATTCTTGACCAACTGAGCAAATGGGAAATCTTGAAACACTTTACCGAAGGCGAACGCCTCAATATCATTCCAGACTTTTTTGACCTGACGCTTGCCTATAATCCAGGCGCGGCATTCAGCTTTTTGGCAGACCAAGGCGGCTGGCAAAAATTCTTCTTTTTAGGTCTGGCCGTCGTCATCAGCCTGTATTTGGCCCGTGCCATCTGGCGCGATGAGTTTGGACGCTGGGGCAAACTGGGGGCAGCCATGATTATCGGCGGCGCAATTGGCAATGTGGTTGACCGTCTGATTCACGGCCACGTTGTCGATTTTCTGCTTTTCTATTGGCAAAACTGGTTCTACCCCGCATTTAACATTGCCGACAGCTTTATCTGCGTTGGCGCAGTTTGCTTGGTAATAGACGGTTTGCTGCACAAAAAAACACCTTCAAACGACACAAAGGCCGTCTGAAAACGGAACGCACATGACTCAAAAAACCATTATCCTTGCCAATCCCCGCGGCTTCTGTGCCGGTGTTGACCGTGCCATCAGCATTGTTGAACGTGCACTCGAAGAATTCGGCGCGCCCATTTACGTCCGCCATGAAGTCGTTCACAACAAATTCGTCGTGGACAATCTGCGGGCAAAAGGTGCCGTCTTTGTCGATGACTTGGCGGATGTCCCAAAGGGTGCCACACTGATTTACTCTGCTCACGGCGTATCCAAAGCCGTACAGGAAGAAGCGGCACAACGTGGTTTCCGCGTTTTTGATGCCACCTGCCCTCTGGTCACCAAAGTTCATAAAGAAGTAGCCCGCCTCGATGAGCAAGATTACGAAATCATCATGATCGGCCACAAAGGCCACGTCGAAGTAGAAGGTACAATGGGACAGTTGCCCCCGGGTAAAATGTTTTTGGTTGAGACAGTGGAAGATGTAGCCGGACTGAACATCAAAAATCCTGACAAACTTGCCTACGTCAGCCAAACCACTTTATCGGTGGACGAAACCAAAGACATTATTGCTGCTTTAAACCAACGCTTCCCCAATATCCGCAATCCGCACAAAGAAGATATCTGCTACGCCACAACCAACCGTCAAACTGCCGTTAAAGAATTGGCGGAAGAATGCGATATTGTGATTGTTGTCGGCTCGCCCAACTCTTCCAACAGCAACCGCTTACGTGAAGTAGCCGCATTGCGAGGAGTTGATGCCTATATGGTCGATAATGCTTCCTACCTGAAAAAAGAATGGTTTGAAAACAAAACCAAGGTCGGTGTCACTGCCGGGGCATCTGCGCCCGAAGTCTTGGTTCGAGAAGTCTTACAAACCATTCAAGACTGGGGACACGAGACCATACGCGAAGGAGAAGGTGCGGAAGAAAGCATTGTATTTGTCTTACCCAAAGAGTTGCGTCGTGAGGGTGAAAACAAGCAAATTCTCAATAAAGGGTAAGTTTGTTATTTGCCTTATTTGAACTTAAGGCCGTCTGAAAACTTTCAGACGGCCTTAAGTTTATTTTACTCATAAAAAAGACCTGCCTTAAAAGCAGGTCTTTTCATACATGATCCTGATTATTTATCAGAAGTATGTTGCTGACGGCGCAAGATAGCTGGAATTTCAAAGTCATCCAGTACAGACTGGTTGCTGAAATCAGCAGCAGTCAGATTCATAGAACGGATATTGCGGTTGGTACGAACCAGGCTTTCAGCACTACTTTGGCTTTGAGCTTGAGGTGCTTCTTCCGCACCGCGTACCAATTGTTGGGTACGGGCAGCAGCACGCAGTTGGTTGTCAGTACCGTTTTCTTTCAAGCCGGTAGCAATAATGGTAATACGGATAGCATCTTCGCTCATGCTCTCGTCTTCGGCAGCACCAAATTTGCATTCCACTTCAGGGTGTGCATTTTGGTTGACGATACGCATAATCTCGTTGAACTCAGACATTTTCAGGCAACCAGGAGCAGTGGTAATGTTTACCAATACACCGCGTGCGCCATCCAAAGTAACGTTATCCAAGAGCGGGCTGGAGATAGCTTGATCGGTAGCCAAACGGGCACGGTCGATACCTTGCGCGAAACCTGAACCCATCATGGCGATACCGCGATTGCTCATCACGGTTTTCACGT